>NZ_KV814941.1:0-1218 GCF_001814135.1 Neisseria sp. HMSC067H09
GTTTGCGGCGGATAAGGGTGTCGATGTGTTGAATGAGCTGCGAATCGAGTTTATAGGGTTGTCGCTTACGCTGTTTGATAGTCCGGCTTTGCCGCTGGGCTTTCTCGGCGCTGTATTGCTGTCCTTGGGCACGGTGCCGTTTAATTTCGCGGCTGATGGTGCTTTTGTGGCGGTTAAGCTGTTTAGCGATTTCGGCGATGGTGCAGTCGCGTGACAGGTATTGGATATGGTATCGTTCGTCTTGGGTCAGTTGTGTGTAGCTCATGGCAATCTTTCTTGCAGGAAAGGCCGTATGCTGCCGCATACCGGCCTTTTTCTGTTATGGAAAGTTGCACTTCAAATGCGAATCCGCCGACCTTTGGGCATTTTTTCTTTCAAAGATTAAATGCATAAAAAACCCGCAGCCGAAGCTGCGGGTCAATTTAGGTCAGTTCTACGAAGAATATTACCATTCGTAGTTCAAACCTACGTTGTAAGATGCAGAGCCGCCTGAAGAGGTACCCACTGCAAGACCGGCTTTAGCTGCAAAGTTTTCATTGAAGCGATAACCTGCACCCACAGCAACTGCGGTATCAGATTTGAAACCACCCAAAGCAGCAGTAACATTGAATTTACCGACGCTGTAAGGTTGGAACAGGCCGCTGAGGGCTGCTTGTGCTGCCAGACCTTGGCGGGTCTCTTTACGCAGGTTCGCTACGTTTTTATCCAGGCTATCGATGCGTGCTGAGTTTTTAGCAATACCTGCAGCGTGTTGACCATTTGCAGTTTGCAATGCAGCAATATCGGTTTTGTTAGTATCGATTTGCTTAGTATTGGCTGCAATTTGTACCGCATTGGTATCGGCACTTTCTTGAGCTTTGGCAGCAGCGGTTTGTGCAGCTTTGGCATGGCTGTCAGCAGTTTCGGCAGATTTTTGGGCAACTTCAACAGCACCTTTTGCCACTTGAGCTGATTTTTGAGCTTCAACAGCTATTGTTCTTACGCTTTCTACAGCAGTCTTATCAGCTTTGGTCTCAATTGCTGCTTTGTTGGCATCGATATCTGTGCGGTGAGCCTTCAAAGCATCAGCTGCAGCCAAATCTGCTTTTTTCAAAGTAATGATGTCTTCATCCAAGCTGGCAATAGCATTGTTGAAGCCGTCGTTAGCTTCTTTTTGCTCTTCAAGTTTGGCAGTATTTTCAGCGATTGCCGCTTTATTGGCATCAATTTCTTTACGAT
>NZ_KV814942.1:0-1044 GCF_001814135.1 Neisseria sp. HMSC067H09
TGCACTTCAAATGCGAATCCGCCGTCGTCTGAAATTTCAGACGACCTTTTAGCTATTTTCCATCCTACACTGCCACGGCGGCCTTGATGTGCGGATGCGGGTCGTAGCCTTCCAACTCGAAATCTTCAAACTTAAATGCAAACAAGTCTTTGACTTCCTGATTGATTTTCATCACCGGCAGCGTACGGGTGCAGCGGCTCAATTGCAGTTTTGCCTGTTCGAAATGGTTGCTGTACAGATGCGCATCACCGAAGGTATGGATAAATTCTCCTGCTTCCAACCCGCAGACTTGGGCGACCATCATGGTCAACAGCGCGTAACTGGCAATGTTGAACGGTACGCCGAGGAAAATGTCCGCACTGCGTTGGTAAAGCTGGCAGGACAATTTGCCGTTGGCAACGTAAAACTGAAACAGCGCATGACAAGGCGGCAATGCCATTTCGTCTACCAACGCGGGATTCCATGCCGACACAATCAGACGGCGGGAATCAGGGTTTTTCTTGATTTGTTCCACCACATTGGCAATTTGGTCGATATGGCGACCGTCGGGGGCAGGCCAACTGCGCCATTGGTAGCCGTACACAGGCCCCAAGTCTCCATTTTCGTCCGCCCATTCATCCCAAATGGAAACATTATTATCTTTCAAATATTTGATGTTGGTATCGCCTTTGAGAAACCAAAGCAGCTCATGGATAATCGAGCGCAAGTGCAGCTTTTTGGTAGTCAGCAGCGGAAAGCCTTGACTCAAATCGAAGCGCATTTGATAACCAAACACCGAACGAGTGCCTGTACCGGTACGGTCGGATTTATCGGTACCGTTTTCGAGAACATGACGCATTAAATCAAGGTAGGCTTTCATTGGTGTCCTTTAAGGATGTATGTTATTCGAGAGATTATAGGGTGTATTGTATAGGATTCAACGGAACAGGAATACCAAGGTGTAAGAAATCACCGCGTTGTTTATACAACATTTAGGGGATTTTCCATGAGCACCTTCTTCCAGCAAACCGCGCACAAGCCATGATCGCCAAACACATCGACCGC
>NZ_KV814943.1:0-2890 GCF_001814135.1 Neisseria sp. HMSC067H09
GTTGTTGGAGGAAAAGAAATTTTGCAAAGGTCTCAACCCGTCAAAAATCCCAGACGCAAAAAAAGCAGACCCAACAGGTCTGCTTTCAATATTGTCTATTAATCCAGATTCAAGACGGCGGAGGTGTAAACGTCCTGTACGTCGTCCAAATCTTCCAGCGCGTCAATCAGTTTCTGCATTTTGACGGCATCTTCGCCGGAAAGTTCGGTTTCGTTTTGGGCACGCATGGTAACGTCGCCGTCAACGGATTTGTAGCCTGCGGCTTCCAATGCCGCTTTCACGCCCGCCCAATCGTTGGGGGCGGTGATGACTTCGATGGAACCGTCGTCGTTGGTGATAACGTCTTCCACACCGGCTTCCAGAGCGGCTTCCATCAGCGCGTCTTCGTCAACGCCGGGTTCGAACACCAGATAACCCTGATGCACGAAGTTGAACGCTACGCAGCCGTCGGTGCCCAAGTTGCCGCCGTTTTTGGTGAACGCATGGCGCACGTCGGCGACGGTGCGGGTTTTGTTGTCAGTCAGGCAATCTACCATCAGTGCCGCGCCGCCGATGCCGTAGCCTTCGTAGCGCAGTTCGATGTATTCCACGCCCTCCAAGTTGCCCGTACCTTTGTCGATGGCGCGTTGCACGTTGTCTTTGGGCATATTGTTTTCGGCGGCTTTTTCCAAAGCCAGGCGCAGGCGCGGGTTGGCGCCGGGATCGCCGCCGCCCATGCGGGCTGCGACGGTGATTTCTTTAATCAGACGGGTGAAGATTTTGCCGCGTTTGGCATCTTGACGGGCTTTTTTATGCTGGATATTCGCCCACTTGCTATGACCTGCCATATATGGATTCCTTTCGATTTTCCGCCTTATCCGGCGGACTCTTGCTCATTTTCAAAGGGCGCATTTTAACATAGGTTGAATATACCTAAAATATTCAGACGACGCTGCATTCTGCCTAAAAGGTCGTCTGAAAACGCCGATAGCGCCCGACAAACGCAAAAATCTTGTCTTTGCCCAAACCTGACCCTTTTTTTCGTTTGCCTCACAAAAGGTTTACGGTATCATGCAGGCCTGCTTCAGGATTGTTGACAACTTGGGGCGAAACGGACGAAACCGGCCTGCTCGCCGCGCCGTCCGACACAACGGCATTCAACGGAGTAACCGCCGCCGGATGCCGTCATCTGTTCATTTTTCAATATAAGGTTTGTAATTATGGAAAAAACATTGTCTGCACTGGTGGGCGCAGTCAATCTGATTCTGTGGGACTACCTGCTGATTTACGCCCTTTTGGGCATCGGCCTGTTTTTCACACTCTATCTGGGTGCGCCGCAGATTACCAAATTTGGCGAAGGCCTCAAATCCGTTTTCGGCGGTTTGTTTTCCAAAAAAGACAAAGACGATAAATCTTTGTCGCAATTCCAAGCACTCGCTGTCGCCGTCTCCGCCCAAATCGGCACGGGCAACGTCGCCGGCGTGGCAACCGCCATTACCGCAGGTGGGCCGGGTGCGATTTTTTGGATGTGGCTTTCCGCCGTTTTGGGGATGTCCACGATTTTTGCCGAAGCCCTGCTCGCGCAAAAATACCGCGTCGTCAGCCACGGCAAATACATCGGCGGCCCCGCGTTCTACATCACGCACGGACTGACCCCGAAAATCGGGCGCGGCGCGGCGCGTTTCTTATCGGGCTTCTTCTCCATCGCCCTGATTATCGCGCTGGGCTTCATCGGTAACGCCACGCAGGCAAACTCCATCGCCTCCTCCGTTACCATCGCCTTTAACGTACCGGCTTTGGCAGTAGGCATCACCCTCGCCGTCCTTGCGGGCATGATTATCGTCGGCGGCGTAAACCGCATCGCCAACATCGCCCAATTCGTCGTGCCGTTTATGGCGATTATCTATATTTTGTGTGCGGTCGTTATCCTGTTTGAATTCTCCGACCACATCGTACCGATGTTCAACCACATCTTTACCGCCGCCTTCAATCCCGAAGCTGTGTTAGGCGGCGCGGCGGGTATCGGTATGCGCGAAGCCGTCCGTTACGGCGTGGCACGCGGGCTGTTTTCCAACGAAGCAGGTATGGGTTCGACGCCGCACGCACACGCTACCGCCGACGTGAACCACCCCGTTCAACAAGGCTTGGCGGCATTTATCGGCGTCTTCATCGACACCATCTTGGTCTGCACCGCCACCGCGCTGATTATCCTCCTGACCGATGCCAACCTTTCCGGCGAACAAGGCGCGGCGGTGACCCAATTCGCCTTCAGTAAAGCCTTCCCCGGCTTCGGTTCGCAACTGCTCGCCGTCTGCCTGACCTTCTTCGCCTTCACCACCATCATCGGCTGGTACTACTTCGGCGAGTCCAACATCCGCTTCCTCTTCAGGGGAAAACACTTGGGCATCTACCGCGCGCTCGTGCTGCTGGCTATCGTGTTGGGCACGCTGGGCAAAGTCGATTTGGTTTGGAGCCTGTCCGATATGTTCAACGGCTTCATGGTCATCCCCAACTTAATCGCCCTATTCCTCCTGCGCAAAGAAATCCGCGCCGTTTACGACGATTATCTGGCGCAGAAAAAAGCAGGCAAAGGCTTGTCCTACCAATATGAATTCCACGAATTCCACGACAAGGCTTAATCCTCGACTATAAAAACGACTCAGCATCATATCAAATATTAAATGTAGTTATTTTTGTTTTTTTCTTAATATTTTTGTTCATTGCTGTTTTATCAGATATGACAATATGCGGCTGCTTTTGCAGCCGTTTTTCTTTGTATGTTCATGTTAAATAATCTTATTAGAATGCAGATCCTTAAAAACAGTTAATGAGCTTATTATTCCTGAAAGATTTTTGAAATAGCAAGAGACCTTTGCAAAAATCCCCCAAATTCCCATCAAGACATTTAGGG
>NZ_KV814944.1:0-10682 GCF_001814135.1 Neisseria sp. HMSC067H09
TTTATGAGTGTCCAAGATTTGGGGGGCAGTTCAACCGTAAGCCTTACCTGCGGTTTGACAATCAAGCCAGCGGGGCGAGCAGTTTGTCGAAGGCTTCTTCAAACTGTTTCAAACCGTCTTCCTGCAAGCGGTTGGCGAGGGTTTCTACGTCTATGCCGAGTGCGGCGGTTTCGGCAAGCTGCGCTTGTGCTTCTTCTACACCTTCGGTCAGCGTGGCTTTGGCTGTGCCGTGGTCGATGAAGGCTTTGAGGGTGGCATCGGGGACGGTGTTGACGGTGTGTGCGCCGATCAGGCTGTCAACGTAGAGCGTGTCAGGATAGGCGGGGTTTTTGACGCCTGTGGATGCCCATAAGAGTTGCACGCGGTTTGCGCCTTTGGCTTCCAGCGCGGCAAATTCGGGGCTGCCGAAGTATTGCGCCCAGTCTTGGTAGGCGGCTTTGGCAAGGGCGATGGCGATTTTGCCTTTGAGGTGGTCGGGCAGCGTGGCGTCAAGCGCGCCGTCCACGCGTGAGATGAAGAAGCTGGCGACGGCTTGGATATGGGCAACGCTTTGTCCGGCTGCCAAGCGTTTGGCGATGCCGCGCGCGTAGGCTGCGTAGGCTTTGAGGGTTTGGGCGCGTGAGAACAGCAGGGTCAGGTTCACGCTGATGCCGTCGGCGATGAGGGTTTCGAGTGCTTCGATGCCTGCGTCGGTGGTAGGGACTTTAATCATGGCGTTTTTACGCGCGATGGTGGCATGGAGGCGGCGGGCTTCTTCTACCGTGCCTTGTGCGTCTTTGGCAAGCTCGGGGGAAACTTCGAGGCTGACGAAACCGGTTTTGCCGCCGGTGGATTCGTGTTCGGCAAGGCAAACGTCGCAGGCTGCCTGTACGTCGGCAATCGCCATGGTTTCGTAGCGTTGTTTGGGGCTGAGGTCTTGTTGTTTGAGGGCGGCGACTTCGTCGGCGTAAAGCGCGTCGCCGGCAAAGGCTTTTTGGAAGATGGCGGGATTGGAAGTGACGCCGCACACGCCTTGTTTCAGCATTTGCGCCAATTCGCCGCTTTGTACGAGCGAGCGGGAAAGGTTGTCCAGCCAGATTTGTTGTCCTAATGCTTTAACGTCCGATAAAATAGTCATCTCTGATTCCTTTAAATATAGGTTATTTGCGAAGCAGGCGGTAATGCTACCCCTATTCGGAAAATTTGGATAGTTTATTAGGGCATTTAATGATGTCCAAAACGATATAAAACGAACACAAAAAGGCGTAAATTTATGGCAGGAAACGGTCAATATCTCGATTGGGCGCGCGAAGTGTTGCACACCGAAGCGGAAGGCTTGCGCGAAATTGCGGCGGAATTGGACGAAAACTTCGTCCTTGCGGCAGACGCGCTGCTGCACTGCAAAGGCAGGGTCGTCATCACAGGCATGGGCAAGTCGGGACATATCGGGCGCAAAATTGCGGCGACTATGGCTTCGACCGGCACACCCGCGTTTTTCGTCCATCCTGCGGAAGCGGCACACGGCGATTTGGGCATGATTGTAGATAACGACGTCGTCGTCGCGATTTCCAATTCCGGCGAAAGCGACGAAATCGCCGCCATCATCCCTGCGCTCAAACGCAAAAACATTACCCTCATCTGCATTACCGCCCGCCCCGACTCGACCATGGCGAGCCATGCCGACATCCACATCACGGCGTCAGTTTCCAAAGAAGCCTGCCCGCTGGGACTTGCCCCGACCACCAGCACCACCGCCGTCATGGCTTTGGGCGACGCATTGGCAGTTGTCCTTTTGCGCGCACGCGCGTTTACGCCCGACGACTTCGCCTTGAGCCACCCAGCCGGCAGCCTCGGCAAACGACTGCTTCTACGCGTTGCAGACATCATGCACCAAGACGACGCCCTGCCCGCCGTCCGACTCGGCACGCCCTTAAAAGAAGCCATCGTCAGCATGAGCGAAAAAGGCTTGGGCATGCTGGCGGTAACGGACAACAAAGGTCGTCTGAAAGGCGTGTTTACCGACGGCGATTTGCGCCGCCTGTTCCAACAGCGCGACCGCTTTGACGGGCTGACCGTTGATGAAATCATGCACCCCTCACCCAAAACCATCCCCGCCGAACGCCTCGCTACCGAAGCCCTCAAAGTCATGCAGGCAAACCATGTGAACGGGCTTTTGGTAACCGACGCCGACGGCGTGCTGACCGGCGCGCTGAATATGCACGATTTACTGATGGCGCGGATTGTGTAGTCCAAGCAGGTCGTCTGAAACCCGATTCAACGTTTTCAGACGACCTTTCCAGTATAATCCAAGCCTTTCCCCCGATTGCGAACCCACCATGACCCCGATCCAACTCGACCATACCGCCAAAGTTCTGGCTGAAATGCTGACCTTCAAACAGCCTGCCGATGCCGTTCTGTCCGGCTACTTCCGCGAACACAAAAAGCTCGGCAGGCAAGACCGCCACGAAATTGCCGAAACCGCCTTCGCCGCCCTGCGCCATTATCAAAAAATCAGTGCCGTCCTGCGCCGTCCGCATGCCCAGCCGCGCAAAGCCGCGCTTGCCGCGCTCGTTCTCGGCAGAAGCACCAACATCAGCCAAATCAAAGACCTGCTCGATGAAGAAGAAACCGAGTTCCTCAGCAGCCTCAAAGCGCGCAAAACCGAATTTTCAGACGACCTCCATACCGCCGCCGAATTGCCGCAATGGCTGGTGGAGCAACTGCAAAAACATAACAGCGACGAAGAAATCCTCGCCTTCGGCCGCAGCACCAACCAAGCCGCACCGCTCGACATCCGCGTCAACACGCTCAAAGGCAGACGCGACAAAGTGCTGCCCCTGATTCAAGCCGAAAGCCCCGATGCAGAAGCCACGCCCTATTCCCCTTGGGGCATCCGCCTGAAAAACAAAATCGCCCTCAACAAACACGAATTGTTTTTAGACGGCACGCTTGAAGTCCAAGACGAAGGCAGCCAGCTCCTCGCCCTGCTCGTCGGTGCCAAACGCGGCGAAATCATCGTCGATTTCTGCGCCGGCGCAGGCGGCAAAACCCTCGCCGTCGGCGCACAAATGGCAAACAAAGGCAGAATCTACGCCTTCGACATCGCCGAAAAACGCCTTGCTAACCTCAAGCCCCGCATGACCCGCGCCGGACTGACCAACATCCACCCCGAACGCATCAGCAGCGAACACGACAGCCGCATCGCCCGCCTGACCGGCAAAGCCGACCGCGTTTTGGTCGATGCCCCCTGCTCCGGCTTAGGCACGCTGCGCCGCAACCCCGACCTCAAATACCGCCAGTCGCCCGAAACCGTCGCCAAACTTTTGGAGCAGCAACACAGCATCCTCGATGCCGCCGCCAAACTGGTCAAACCGCAAGGCAGGCTGGTTTACGCCACTTGCAGCGTGTTGCCCGAAGAAAACGAAATGCAGGTCGAACGCTTTTTGGAAGAACACCCGGAATACGAACTCCTCAACTGCGCCGAGCTGCTCGCCGGTTTGAAAATCGATTTGAACACCGGCAAGTACCTGCGCCTCGATTCGGCAAAACACCAAACCGACGGATTCTTCGCCGCCGTTTTGCAACGCAAGGAATAAATGTTCAAACAAGGCGTAAACACACGAAAGTCGTCTGAAAAACCGGATTCGGGTTTTCAGACGACCTTTCTCAATTCAGCCAAGCCGTAGCTTGAACTTTGCCTGCAAAATCAGCCAAGCAAATTTGGAATCGGACAATCAAGTTTTTTAGCGGGAAAACCTACGCTACATTTTGTGGCTATCGCAAACATACTTAACTTTGAATGCAGTATGTCGTCCAATTCCGTCATTCCCCCCGCAGACGGGAATCCATCGTAAAACGTAAGAAACCTTGATTTGAAGAACAGTTTCTGAATTTCAAAAATGGACTCCCGCCTGCGCGGGAATGACGGCTGACGACGGATCTCGTATTAAAACCAATACCTCAGGTCGGCATTCATGCCCGACCTGCAAATGGCAAAGCAGCGCCCAAGACACGAAAGGTCGTCTGAAAACCCTTTCAGACGACCCCTCCCAATTCAGTTGACCAACCTGCCCGAATTTTCAGACTCTTCCGCAGGCCCTTTCTCATCGCCTGTCGGCGGCGTTTCCACCAAATCGGGCAACACCAATTCACCCAACTCGGTCAATGGCGGCAGTTCTTCCAAACTGTCCAACTGCAAATCGCTCAAAAATGTTTCCGTCGTCGCCCACAATGCAGGCCGCCCGACCGAATCACGATGCCCGATCACTTCAATCCAGCCCCTGTCCTGCAAAGTCTGCATCACGTTCTGCGACACCGCCACGCCGCGTATGCCCTCAATGTCGCCTCGCGTCACCGGCTGCTGGTAGGCAATAATCGCCAGCGTTTCCATTACGGCGCGGGAATAGCGCGGCGCACGCTGCTCCTGAAGGCTGCCCAGCCGCTCGAATGCCGCCTGAGCAATCTGAAACCGCCAGCCCTCGTGCGTATGCACCAGTTGCAACGCCCTGCCCTGCCAACGTGTTTTCAACTGCGCCAATACATCGATTAATTTGTCCTGCGACAGCGGCGGCACACACAATTCGCGCATGGATTTTTCGTTTAAGGGTTCGGTTTGGGTCAAAAGCGCGGCTTCGATGAGCGCGTCGGGAGGGAGTTTTTCGTTCATAATTTAAGATTGTTGCTCGATATAACAAGTTTTCAGACGACCGCCAAGTGCTTAAAGGTCGTCTGAAAAACGGAAACAGCAGGATATGTTTGACAGGGCAAATTTAAATGAAGTACCTGTTTCGGCCTCTCATCGGAGCGGGAATGACGATGTGCGTTTTTCCTATTTTAACCTACGGCACATTCGGACAGAAACCGTCTTTATCCGCCATGACAGGCTTCATAAAGCGGCAGCAAATCTTCCACCGTTTCGGCTATCCATTTCGCTACATCCTGCTTGCCCAAATCGTCGCGTTCAATGTGTTTGCCGATGCAGAAAAAGTCTTCGTCGTTTTGCAACCTTCGGTCGGATTCGCTTTGTTGTGCGACGGTGCGGTAGTCGTCATATTCGCTTTCCGCGCCGTGCCACATATCGAATGCGGCGTATTTTTCGGTATCGAAATTGTCCAGCCAGCGGTTGTATTCCGGCAGCGCAATCGGTGATACGTCGGCTTTGTAGCAGTGCCAGTCTAGGCTGACGCTCAGGCGGCGGCGGTTCAATAAAATCGATAAAATCGCGGCGGAATTTTTGTATTGGGCGTATTTGAAGTAGGCGAAGAAATGGGCGCGAACCTGCCAGCCGTTACACCAGCGTTCGATATGCGGCGGGGCGAAAGGTTCGCCCAAATCGGCGGCGACCTGCTGTATCAGCTGCTGCCATATCTGCCAGTTTTCCTTGTAGTCGGCTTTGATTTGCGGAATGCTTTCGGGCTGGTATTTTTTGAGCTGGGCAAACTGGAAAAACGGGATATTGAACAAATCGCAGCTTTTTGGCGTCAGCATGGTTTGCTTCCTTTTCGGACGACGTGGTTGTGTTACGGGGGATATTGAGGTCGTCTGAAACTCTGTTTTCAAGTTTTCAGACGACCTTTGTTTGAAGAAACGGCAATCTGTAAACGGCCTTATCTGCGTCGGCGCGCCGCCATGATTTCGCCGATTTCGGTCAGCTTCTCTTTGGGGATAAACGTTTTGCCCATGTCGAACAAAGGCTCTTCAATCGCCAAATGCACATCGTAACCCGCCACAAAGCGTTTGAACGCTTCCGCATCGGGGATATAGGCGTTGTCTGCTTCGAGTTTGGCAAATTCGGCAGCCACGGCATCCCAGTTGCCATGCAGGCTCACATGCTGGCGCAAAAGCTCGTCCACGCTTTCTTGGGCTTGCGGCGCGTATTGCAGCAGGAGCGGGAAGAAGTTTTCTTCTTCGTCTTCATGGTGCAGCGGTGCGGCAACGTTGAAATACTGGGCGATTTGGCGGATGGTTTGCAAAACAATCTGATTGCAGCCGTTTTCGGCGATATAGTCCGACAACATGGCGACCTGGCCGCAGAAACGGCGCACTTTGCCGTGGCAGGCATACAGCATTTCAATCGGTTCGGCAAAGGTAACGCTTTTGGTTTCAAACGGATTCATGTTTGTGTTCTCAATGGGTACTTTTCAGACGACCATTTTATAACAAAACAGCCTGCATAAAGCAGGCTGTCTGTATTTTGAAGCTTGGACGGATTAGTCGACCAAAGTCACTTTGCCGTTCATCAAAGCACCGTGTCCCGGGAAGGTGCAGGCAAATTTGTATTCGCCGCCTGCCAGTTTGGCAGGATCCAGAGTCAGGGAAGCTTCTTCGCCGCCGCCGACCAGTTTGGTGTGGGCAACAACGCGTGCATCGTCAGCTTTCACATAGTCGGTTGCAGCAGCGCCGGCACCGTCTTTGAAAATACCGTCCATGTCTTCGGCTTTACCGATGACGATGTTGTGACCCATGCTTTCTTTAGGTTGGGTACCGGTGTGTTTCAGGGTAACGGTGAATTCTTTACAAGCTTTGCTGACTTGGATTTCTTTAGTGTTGAACTGCATAGCGTCGTTGGCTTCGACAGTAGTCGCGCAGTTGCCGGCGGCAGGTGCTGCGGCAGAATCGGCAGGCGCTGCTTCGGAAGCAGGAGCAGCATCGGCAGGTGCAGCAGTTTCCGCAGGAGCGGCTTCAGAAGCGGCAGGCGCTGCATTCTCAGCAGGTTTTGCAGGTTCTTGCGAGCAGGCAGCCAAACCGATAACGGCGGCAGAAATCAGGGCTAAATATGCTTTCATTTGTATCTCCTAATGATGAGAGTCTGTTAAATTTTACAAAACAAAACTTGCGAATATATTAATAAACCCATATTCGGGTTTACTATCTACAAGCGGAACCAAAGAAATAATGAAGCCGTATTCTGCTACAACAACCCAAACAAGTCCAAGATTCCATAGCAAATTTACATCAGTTTACCTAAAAAAGAATGACTACTATTCAGGTATTATTCCTTTAGTATTAGACCCTCTCATTCGAACGAATGAAATTTAACTTATATTAACAATTTAAATAATAATTCCCAACTCAACGGCTGTGTTTGCGCACCAACTCCGCCAGCGCGGCAGCCAATTCAGGATGCTTGTCTTCCAATTTTGCCGCCGCCGCATCAAAACTCTCCAATGCCGCCCCGCTCAAATGCAGGCTGTTGACTTTGGGTTGCGCCGGCGGCTTCGGCACGACTTTGACCGCCACATCCCGAATCCCCGCGTTCAATTCCTGAAGCTGCGGCACAAGCGCGGGCAATATCATTTTCAGGCGCGAAGCCGCCATACCGTTTGCCGCCAGCAACACCAGCCTGCCCTCTTCGATGCAGGCGGTTTGAAAGTGCGGGTGCAGGTTTGCCGGCAGGATGCGTTTGACTGCCGCATCCAGCCTGCGCCATTGTTGCGACTGCTGCAACAAACCGGCCAACCGCGCATCCCGCTTGCCCAATTGTTCCAAATTCATATGTTTCAGACGACCTTTTCAAAGTGTACGGTTGTATTATCAAGATTGAAATCCGGTAAAACTGCCTTTATTTCAAACGGCATGACTGCCTTGCTGCGAGGCTTGTGTTAAAATCCCCGTTTCGCCATTATTTTATATCAGGCGCAGGAACTATTTCATGCTGACAAACATTGCTAAGAAAATCTTCGGCAGCCGCAATGACCGGCTGCTCAAACAATACCGTAAATCCGTTGCCAAAATCAACGCACTCGAAGAACAAATGAAAGCCTTGAGCGATGCGGATTTACAGGCTAAAACAGCCGAATTCAAACAACGTCTTGCCGACGGACAGACTCTGGACGACATCTTGGTCGAAGCCTTCGCCGTCTGCCGCGAAGCGTCCCGCCGCGTACTCGGTATGCGCCACTTCGACGTACAGCTTATCGGCGGTATGGTGCTGCACGACGGCAAAATCGCCGAAATGCGTACCGGTGAAGGTAAAACCTTGGTCGCTACGCTTGCCGTCTATCTCAACGCCCTGTCCGGCAAAGGCGTGCACGTCGTTACCGTCAACGACTATCTTGCCTCGCGCGACGCGGGCATCATGGCACCGCTCTACAACTTCCTCGGCTTAACCGTCGGCGTCATCATCGCCGATATGCAGCCGTTTGACCGTCAAAACGCCTACGGCTCCGACATTACCTACGGTACCAACAACGAATTCGGTTTCGACTACCTGCGCGACAATATGGTAACCGACCAATACGACAAAGTTCAGCGCGAATTGAATTTCGCCGTAGTGGACGAAGTGGACTCCATTTTGATCGACGAAGCGCGTACCCCGCTGATTATCTCCGGTCAGGCGGATGACAACATCCAGCTGTACCAAATCATGAACAGCCTTCCCGCGCACCTCATCCGCCAAGAAACCGAAGAAGGCGAAGGCGATTACTGGGTTGATGAAAAAGCACACCAAGTCATCTTGAGCGAAGCGGGTCACGAACACGCCGAGCAAATCCTGATTCAAATGGGTTTGCTGCAAGAAAACGACTCCCTCTACTCCGCCGCCAACATCGCCCTGATGCACCACCTCATGGCAGCATTGCGCGCGCACACGCTGTTCCACAAAGATCAACACTACGTCATCCAAGACGGCGAAATCGTCATCGTGGACGAATTTACAGGTCGTCTGATGTCCGGCCGCCGCTGGTCCGAAGGTCTGCACCAAGCCGTCGAAGCCAAAGAAGGCGTGGAAATCAAACGCGAAAACCAAACCCTCGCCTCCATCACCTTCCAAAACTACTTCCGCCTGTACACCAAACTTTCCGGCATGACCGGTACCGCCGATACCGAGGCTTTCGAGTTCCAAAGCATCTACAACCTCGAAACCGTCATCATCCCGACCAACCGCCCCGTACAACGTAAAGACTTCAACGACCAGATTTTCCGTTCTGCCGAAGAAAAATTCGAAGCCGTCGTCAAAGACATCGAAGAATGCCACAAACGCGGACAGCCCGTCCTCGTCGGTACCACCAGCATCGAAAACTCCGAGCTGGTTTCCCGTCTTCTGCAAAAAGCCGGACTGCCGCACAACGTCCTCAACGCCAAAGAACACGAACGCGAAGCCCTGATCGTTGCCCAAGCCGGTAAAGTCGGCGCCATTACCGTCGCCACCAACATGGCGGGGCGCGGTACCGACATCGTCCTCGGCGGCAACCTCAAGCACCAAATCGAAGCCATCCAGTCCAACGAAAACCTGAGCGACGAAGAAAAAGCCGCACAAATCGCCGCCCTTGAAAACGGCTGGCAGGCAGAACACGACCAAGTGGTCGCGGCAGGCGGCCTGCACATCATCGGTACCGAACGCCATGAAAGCCGCCGCATCGACAACCAATTGCGCGGACGCGCAGGCCGTCAGGGCGACCCCGGCTCCAGCCGCTTCTACCTCTCATTTGAAGACCCGCTGCTGCGCCTCTTCGCGCTCGACCGTGCCGCCGCCATCCTCAACCGCCTTGCGCCGGAACGCGGCGTCGCCATCGAACACGGCATGCTGACCCGCCAAATCGAAGGCGCGCAACGCAAAGTCGAAGGCCGCAACTTCGACATGCGCAAACAAGTATTGGAATACGACGATGTTGCCAACGACCAACGTAAAGTCATCTACCACCAACGCAACGAAATCCTCAACAGCAAAGACGTCAGCGACCTGACTAAAGGTATCCGCGAAGAAGTCATCAGCGATTTGGTCGATTTGTACATACCGCCCGACAGCATGGAAGAGCAATGGGACATCCCTGGGCTCGAAAGCCAGCTTGCCGCCGAGTTCCGCCTGCACGAAGACATCCAAGCATGGCTCAAAGCAGACACCACATTGGACAATCAGGACATCAAAGAGCGTCTGATTAAACGCATGGAAGAAGAATACGCAGCCAAAGTCGAGCTGGTCGGCAAAAAACCGATGGCGGATTTCGAACGCAACGTCATGCTGCAAGTCATCGACCTGCAATGGCGCGAACATCTTGCCGCCATGGACTACCTGCGTCAAGGCATCCACCTGCGCAGCTATGCCCAGAAAAATCCGAAACAGGAATACAAACGCGAAGCCTTCGCCATGTTTGAAAACCTGTGGCGCGGTATCAAGCATCAAACCGCTTCCCTCTTAGCCTCCGTCCAAATCGAGCGCAACACCGATGTAGAAGAAATTGCCGAACCCGCACCCGTCGGCATCCAAACCATCCACTCCGAAGCGCCCGACATGGAAGAGCTGCTCGGACAATCCCAAACCAATTTGGTTACCGAAGCGTTCGATCCCGACGGAACGGATTTCAGCCCCGAAGCACTTGCCGCCCAAGGCCAAGTCGTCCACCGCAACGACCCCTGCCCTTGCGGCAGCGGCCTGAAATACAAACAATGCCACGGCAAACTAAGCTGATGACAGCTTAAACAAAAGGTCGTCTGAAACTTTTCAGACGACCTTTTCATTTTGGCAAGTTAATTTACATCAAGACAAAACAATGAAACCGCAGACAGTACGGATAGAACTAAATCCATTGACTTTATGCTTTCAAACATTATAAAAATCACCCGCCTTGATTTCAGGTAAAGCAACACAGTACCGGTTTGCCCACACATACTGCCTACTCTGAGAAAAGATGACTTCAACTATCTCATCTAAAGAAGCACTGTCCACCGCAGCAATTTTATAGTGGATTAAATTTAAATCAGGACAA
>NZ_KV814944.1:10782-24492 GCF_001814135.1 Neisseria sp. HMSC067H09
GCCGTACTGGTTTAAAGTTAATCCACTATATATTCAGAAAATAGGTCGTCTGAAAACCCGATTCCAAGTTTTCAGACGACCTTCCAGTATTGCTGTTACCAACAGATTACTTGGGCTGCCAAGAGTCTTTCAGCGTTACCGTGCGGTTGAACACGGGCTGCTCGGGGCGGTGGTCTTTGCGGTCGGTCACGAAATAGCCGATGCGTTCAAACTGCCAACGGCTTTCGGCGGGCAGGTTTTTGGCTGCGGGTTCGGCGTAGGCGGTGATTTCCTTAATGGATTCTGGGTTGAGGAAATCGGTAAACGGCAGGTATTCGCCGTCTTCGCCGCGCACGGCATCGGGACGCTCGACGGTAAAGAGACGGTCGTACAGGCGGACTTTGATTTCGGCGGCGTGTTCGGCGGAAACCCAGTGAATCACGCCTTTGACTTTTCTGCCTTCTGGATTTTTGCCCAAGGTGTCATGGTCGATGCTGCATTTGAGTTCGACTACATTGCCCGCTGCGTCTTTTACGACTTCGTCGCATTTGATCACATAGCCGTGGCGCAGGCGCACTTCGCCGCCCGGGGTCAGGCGTTTGAAGCCTTTGGGCGGATTTTCGGCAAAGTCGTCGGCTTCGATGTAGATGGTTTGAGACACGGGGATTTCGCGCTCGCCCATTTCTTCGTGATTGGGATGGAACGCGGCGCGGCGGCTTTGGGTTTTGCCGGCTTCAAAGTTGGTCAGAATCACTTTGAGCGGGCTCAAGACTGCCATCAGGCGCGGGGCGGAGTTTTCCAGCTCTTCGCGAATCGCGCCTTCCAACACGCTCATATCGACGATGTTTTCAGATTTGGAAATACCGGCGCGTTTGGCAAACAGGCGCAGACCTTCTGGCGTGTAGCCGCGGCGGCGCATACCGGAAATGGTCGGCATACGCGGGTCGTCCCAGCCGGTAACGTGGCCGTCTGAAACCAGTTGGTTCAGCTTGCGTTTGGACGTGATGGAATACAAAAGCTCCAAACGGGAAAACTCGTATTGGCGCGGGCGGTTAGGAAATGGACTCAACAGACTCATAATTTCTTTTATTAAATTTGAATAATCTGAAATTAATTCAGCAATTCTTGTACATTCTTCATCCAAAGATCCTTCCTCATAGCTACGCAAAGAAATATCAAATAATTTTTGCAATATATTTACATTTAACTTAGATTCTAAATTTAAGTTTTCAAGCTGAAAAGAAATCACCCTTCTCATATTTGAAATTTCATTATAAATTTCAATATGCTTATTAATATTATTTCCTAAATCTAGTTGTATATATTTACTTTGCAAATTTGAAAGAATACAACTTAACATATTGATTGCAAATCTTGTTTTATCATTAGTAACAATAATATTATCCACAACCCAGTCATACAGAGGACGGTGTGCTTCAAATTCAAGCGTACACAAGGAATGCGTGATGCCTTCGATGGCGTCGGAAATGCAATGCGTGTAGTCGTACATCGGGTAGATGCACCATTTGTCGCCGGTGTTGTGGTGATGGGCGCGACGGATGCGGTAGATGACGGGATCGCGCATATTGATGTTGCCCGAAGCCATGTCGATTTTCAGGCGCAGGGTTTTGCTGCCGTCTGGAAATTCGCCGTTTTTCATGCGTGTGAACAGGTCGAGGTTTTCTTTGACGCTGCGGTCGCGGTAAGGGCTGTTTTTGCCCGCTTCGGTCAGCGTACCGCGGTATTCACGCATTTCTTCGGGCGTCAAATCATCGACATACGCTTTGCCGTCTTTGATTAAACCGACGGCGTAGTCGTAAAGTTGGTCGAAATAATTGGAAGCGAAACGCGGCTCGCCCGCCCAATGGAAACCCAGCCACTCAACGTCTTCTTTGATGGCGTTGACGTATTCGTCGTTTTCTTTTTCAGGATTGGTATCGTCGAAACGCAGGTTGCACAAGCCGTCGTAAATATACGCCAAACCGAAGTTCAGGCAGATGGATTTGGCGTGGCCGATGTGCAGGTAGCCGTTGGGTTCGGGCGGGAAGCGGGTTTGGATGGCTTCGTGTTTGCCGCTTTTTAAGTCTTCTTCGATGATGGTGCGGATGAAATGGTTGTCCGCGAATTGGTCTTTATTGAGCATAATGGTTCTTTATTGGGAAGGGATTGGGTTTCAGACGACATATTTATAAAAAGTCGTCTGAAAAGGGCTTTATTGTACCCGACTTGACTCTATCGTTATAGTGGCGCACTCAAAGCGGCACAGGCTCGGCAACCAGCCATTCTACGCCCGCATCGCCCAAAACCTTCTGCATGGCGGCCTCCGGTACGCGGTCGGTAAATACTTTGTCAAACGAGCCGATGTCGCCAAGTCTGACCAAGGCATTGCTGTTGAATTTGCTGTGATCCACGCCCAAATACCTGACCCGCGCATTGGTCATCATCGCCTGCATGACGCTGACTTCTTTATAGTCGTAGTCCAAAAGCGATCCGTCGCTTTCCACGCCGTGCGTACTCATGACGGCATAATCAACTTTAAACTGATTGATAAAATCGACCGTCGCCACGCCCGTAATCCCGCCGTCCAAGGGGCGCACGACGCCGGAAGTGATGATGACGGTGTAGTCGGTGCGCGCGGACGTGATGGAGGCAACGTAAATATTGTTGGTGATAATCCGCAGGTTTTTGCGCTGCTTGACCAATTCGGCGGCAACAGCTTCCATCGTCGTGCCTATGCTGATAAACAGCGACGAATTGTCGGGAATGTGGGCGGCAATCAGGCGGGCGATGGCGTTTTTTTCATTTTGGCAATGATTACGCTTGCCTTGTGCCGCGCTACCGGAAATATCGCCAACCGACGCTCCGCCGTGGTAACGCTTCAACTGACCGCTTTCGCTCAACTCCTGTATGTCGCGGCGTATGGTCTGCGGGGTAACATCCAAGGCTTCCGCAAGCTGCTCGACCGTCATGAAATGCTGCTCGCGCACGAGCGTGAGGATATGTTCGTGTCTCTGTATTTTCGGTTTCATCTGGATTCGTTTCCATTCGTTCCGGTTCGTTTGAATTCGGATTGTACGCCTTTTGCCCAAAGCCGGAAAAGGCAGCCGCCGATTCGGCTTTACCCAAAACCAAAGGTCGTCTGAAAACCTGAATCCCCGGTTTTCAGACGACCTTCGGCTTTGTGAACCGTTTACCAAGTCGTTACGAATTGTTCCAAATCGGTATTTTTCGCACCGCCCCCCTCTTCCACAGAAGAGCCGACCATCATCAGCCCGATAATCTTGTCTTTATCCGAACAGCCGAATGCTTCGCGCAAGAGCGGGCTGTTGACCCACATTCCCGTAATCCACACGTTGTCGAAGCCCTGCGCGGAAGCGGCAAGCTGTAACCCGTAGGCGGCACAGCCCGCGCTCAACATCTGTTCCCATTCGGGTTTGGGCTTCGCCACTTCGCGATTAGGCGCAAAAGTTACGCCGATAACCATCGGAGCCATACTGCCCACCCGCTCAGCCTTTCTCATAACATCGTCGCCAAAATTCAATTCGGTAACGGTCCGGCACAAAATTTCGCGGAAACGTTGCAATCCTTCCGCGCTTTGAATGACAGTGAAGCGGAACGGACGCATATTGCCATGATCGGGAACCTGCGTAGCGGCTTGAAGCATCGCTTCCAGTTGTTCTGCGTTCGGCGCGGGAGCAGTCAGTTTTTTAGATGAACGACGTGTGGTGAGAAGGTGTAAAGCGTCCATTTTTTTCTTTCGAATCAGTTAAAACAGCGGATTTTATAGCACAAAGCGAATTGAAACACCATGTTTGGAAACGCGGTTAAGAAGCATAACAATACAATAGGCACTAAAATCATTACATAAATTTACTCTATATAAATAGAAGCTGTTAATCCGCTGCATCCAAATATAAAGGTCGTCTGAAAACAAGCGCGGCAAATTTTCAGACGACCTTTATATATAGAAATAAAACCCTTAGCCGTAACGCCGTTGGAAATCGCTCATAAAGTCCGCCAATGCCTGTACGCCTTCGAGCGGCATGGCGTTGTAGATGCTGGCGCGCATACCGCCGACGGTTTTGTAGCCTTTGAGCAGGCACAAGCCTTGCAGTTCGGCTTCGAGGACGAAGCGGCGGTCGAGTTCGGCTGAGGCAGTTTGGAAAACGACGTTCATTTTCGAGCGGGCATCGGGACGGATTCGGTTGACATAGAAGCCGCCGCTGCCGTCGATGGCGCCGTAAAGCGTTTGGGCTTTGATGTTGTTGACGGCTTCGATTTTCTTCACGCTGCCTTGCGTCAGCAGCCAGCGGAACACTAAACCGGACATATAAATGGCGTAGGTGGACGGGGTGTTGTACATGCCGTCGCGGTTGAGGTGGGAGCGGTAGTTGAAGACGTCGGGAATGCTGTCGGGGCAGCGGTCGAGCAGGTCTTCGCGGATGATGACGACGGTTGCTCCGGCGGGACCGATGTTTTTTTGTGCGCCCGCGTAAATCAGCCCGTAGTCGGAAACGTCAAACTCGCGCGAGAGGATTTCGCTGGACATATCGCAAACGAGCGGCGGCAGGTCGTCTGAAAGTTTGGGAACGGTTTGGTATTGCAGGCCGTTGACGGTTTCATTAATGACGAAGTGGACGAAGGCGGAGTTTTTGTCTATGTCCCAAGTTTCGACGGGCGGCAGGGCGGTATAGTCGAATTGTTCGCCGCCGTGCGCAGCCAGTCGGATTTCGGCATCGGTCAGGCGGCTCATTTGTTCGTAGGCGATGCGGCTCCAGTTGCCCGTTACCACTGCGTCGGCGGACGGAAAGCCATGCGCCAGGTTCATCGCAACCATGTTGAATTGCGTGGTTGCGCCGCCTTGCAGGAACAGGATTTTGTAGTTGGAAGGAATGTTCAGCAGCGTACGCAAGTCTTGTTCGGCGTGATGGAGGATGCTGAGGAACATTTCCGAGCGGTGGCTCATCGCCATGACGGGGAAGCCTGTGCCGTTATAGTCGAGCATTTCTTGCTGCGCGGTACGCAATACGGCTTCGGGCAGGACGGCGGGACCTGCGGAAAAGTTGTAGATGGGGCGGACGGACATGGCAATGCCTTTTTGTTTCGATGATAACAGCTTTGGATTTTAGAATGACGGCGTGCTTCGTGCAAGCCGTATGGAAGGGAAATGGGGTCGTCTGAAAAAGAAAGGTTGGAAATAAAATGATGATTATCAATGGGTAAGGTTTAATGGCGATTTTTCAGACGACTGTTTTTGTCAACAATTTTAAGCTTGGTTTTATGCCGTCAGACGTATTCACTCTATGAGGTCGTCTGAAAAAAAGCCGCGATAAATCAACGCTTTTCTTTTGAGTGGAAAGCGGTTATAATAAGCCAATTTTTCAATTTTGACGAAAAATGGCCACGGGGCCATTTTTTTGTTTATGTACTCCGGGAGATTCATGGATATTCAAACAATTCTCGAAAAAACCCTGCCGGGTTTGGGCTACGAACTGGTCGATTTCGAGCTGACTGCGCAAGGCACGCTGCGCGTGTTTATCGATAAGGAAGGCGGGATTACCGTCGAAGACTGCGCGACCGTCAGCAATCATTTGAGCCGCGTGTTCATGGTGGAAGATATCGATTATAAAAATCTGGAAATTTCCAGCCCCGGCCTTGACCGGCCACTGAAAAAAGCCGCCGATTTCGTGCGCTTTGCAGGGCAACAGGCAAAAATCAAAACCCGCCTGCCGGTTGACGGACAAAAGAATTTTATCGGCCGCATCGAGGGTTGTGAAAACGATACCGTAACGCTCTCTTTCGACGGCAAAACCGCGCAAATCGGCTTGGATAATATCGATAAAGCCCGCCTGCGCCCCGAATTTAAATTTTAAAACTTGATATTGGAGATTCTAAAAAATGAGTCGCGAAATGTTGCAACTTGCCGAAGCGTTGGCAAGCGAGAAAAACGTTGAAGCGGAAGTGGTGTTCCAAGCATTGGAATTTGCCCTTTCTACCGCAGCCAAGAAAAAAGCCGACCGCGAGCACATGGATGTGCGCGTCGAAATCGACCGCGATACCGGCGAATACCATACTTACCGCCGCTGGCTGATTGTTGCCGACGAGGATTACACCTATCCCGACCTGGAAAAAACCATCGAAGAAATCCAAGAAGAAATTCCGGGTACCGACATTCAAATCGGCGACTACTACGAAGAAACGCTGCCGAACGAAGGCTTTGGCCGCCAAGCCGCGCAAACTGCCAAACAAATCATCCTGCAACGCATCCGCGATGCCGAGCGCGAGCAAAATCTGAACGAGTTCCTCGCCGTTAAAGAAGACATCGTTTCCGGTACGGTAAAACGCGTAGAGCGCCACGGCATCATCGTCGAAGTCGTTCCGGGCAAGCTGGACGCGCTGATTCCGCGCGAACAAATGATTCCGCGCGAAAACTTCCGCGGCGGCGACCGTATCCGCGCGCTGTTTTTGCGTGTGGACGAAATCGGCAACACCGGCCGCAAACAAGTTATCCTCAGCCGTACTTCGGGCGATTTCCTCGCAAAACTGTACGAAATGGAAGTCCCTGAAATTGCAGACGGCTTGTTGGAAATCCGCGAAGTGGCACGCGATCCGGGCCAACGTGCGAAAGTGGCGGTCAAAGCCAACGACCAACGTATCGATCCGCAAGGTACCTGTATCGGCGTGCGCGGCTCCCGTGTGAACGCCGTCAGCAACGAATTGGCAGGCGAGCGTATTGATGTGGTGTTGTGGTCGTCTGAAACTGCCGAGTTCGTGATGAACGCGCTGTCTCCTGCCGAAGTCAGCCGTATCGTGATTGACGATGACAAACACGCGGTTGACGTGATCGTTGCCGAAGACCAGCTTGCTCTTGCTATTGGTCGTGGCGGTCAAAACGTGCGCTTGGCATCCGATTTGACAGGTTGGCAGTTGAACATCATGACTGTCGAAGAAGCGGACGAACGCACTGCTGCCGAAGACGCAGCCATCCGCGACCTCTTTACCGCGCATCTGAACATCGACGACGAAACCGCCGATATTTTGGTGGAAGAAGGTTTTGCCACGCTGGAAGAAGTCGCTTATGTTCCGGCTGCCGAACTGCTCGCCATCGAAGGCTTTGACGAAGAAATCGTCGAAACCCTGCGTAACCGCGCGCGTGATGCGATTCTGACTATGGCGATTGCGTCCGAAGAGAAACTGGAAGAAGTTTCAGACGACATGCGCAATCTGGACGGCGTAGATTCCGATATGCTCCGCAAACTGGCGGAAGCCGGCGTAACCACCCGCGACGATTTGGCGGA
Organism: Neisseria sp. HMSC067H09; assembly: GCF_001814135.1. NCBI lineage: Bacteria > Pseudomonadati > Pseudomonadota > Betaproteobacteria > Neisseriales > Neisseriaceae > Neisseria > Neisseria sp. HMSC067H09. Next base: position 18,060 of record NZ_KV814944.1, read on the forward strand.
ACTGGCCGTTGACGAACTGATTGAAATAACCGGTGTAGATGAAGAAGCGGCGAAAAAAGTGATTCTTGCCGCCCGCGAACACTGGTTTACCGAAGAGAACTAATGGGGGTACAGATGAGTAACACAACCGTAGAACAATTTGCCGCCGAACTGAAACGCCCCGTCGATGATTTGCTGAAACAACTGAAAGAAGCCGGCGTCAATAAAAGCAGCGGCAGCGATTCCCTGACGCTGGACGACAAGCAACTGCTGAACGCCTATCTGAAAAAGAAAAACGGCAATGACGGCGGAACCATCAGTATCCGCCGCAAAAAAACCGAAGTCAGCACTGTCAGTGGCGTCAAAGTCGAACGCAAACGCGGCCGTTCCGTAACGATTCCTTCACCGGAAGAGCTTGCCGCTGAAGCTAAAGCCAAAGCAGCATCTGAAGCACAAAAAGCCGAGCAGGTTGAAGCGAAAGACCAAGCCGCAGAACAAGCGAAAGCTGAAGCTGAAGCCGTCGCCCGTGCCGAAGCGCGCGCAAAAGCCGAAGCAGAAGCTGCGAAACTGAAAGCTGCCAAAGCGGCAAAAGCCGAGCCGAAAGCCAAAGCGGAAGAAGCGAAACCTGTTGAAGCGGCTGAAAAACCTGCCGACGTGAAAGCAGCTGAAAGCAAAGCCGACGATAAACCGGCAGAACCTGCTGCACAAGCAGTTCAGGCTGAAGACAAACCTGCTCAAAGGTCGTCTGAAAAACCTGCCGAAGGCAAAGCCAAGCCTAAACAAGACAAAGGCAATAAAGGCAAAGACGCGAAAAAAGCAACCAAACCCGCTGCTCCAGCGGCTCCGCAACCTGTGGTCAGTGCGGAAGAACAAGCGCAACGCGACGAAGAAGCACGCCGCGCCGCCGCTTTACGCGCCCATCAAGAAGCCTTGTTGAAAGAAAAACAAGAGCGTCAGGCGCGCCGTGAAGCCATGAAACAACAGGCGGATCAGCAAGCCAAGCCCGCAGCCGAAGCCAAAGCTGCCGAGCAGCGCAAGCCTGCCGAAAAAGCCAAAGCCGCGCCCGCAGAAGGCAAAGCCGCCAATCCTGCCCGTGCGAAAAAAGAAGACCGCCACAACCGCGACGATGACAACCAAGGCCGCAACGCCAAAGGCAAAGGCGGTAAAGGCGGACGCGACCGCAATGCGCGCAACGGCGACGACGAGCGCGTACGCAGTGGTAAAAAAGGCAAGAAACTCAAACTCGAGCCGAACCAACACGCCTTCCAAGCGCCGACCGAACCTGTCGTTCACGAAGTCTTGGTTCCCGAAACCATTACCGTTGCCGATTTGGCGCACAAAATGGCAGTCAAAGGCGTGGAAGTGGTCAAAGCCCTGATGAAAATGGGCATGATGGTGACCATCAACCAATCCATCGACCAAGACACCGCCCTGATTGTGGTGGAAGAACTCGGCCACATCGGCAAACCTGCCGCCGCCGACGATCCCGAAGCATTCTTGGATGAAGGCGTGGAAGCTGTGGAAGCCGAAGCATTGCCGCGTCCGCCAGTCGTTACTGTGATGGGTCACGTCGACCACGGTAAAACCTCCCTGCTGGACTACATCCGCCGCGCCAAAGTGGTACAAGGCGAAGCGGGCGGTATTACCCAGCACATCGGCGCATACCACGTTGAAACCCCTCGTGGTGTGATTACCTTCTTGGATACCCCGGGTCACGAAGCATTTACCGCCATGCGCGCGCGTGGTGCGAAAGCAACCGACATCGTGATTCTCGTGGTTGCCGCCGACGACGGCGTGATGCCGCAAACCATCGAAGCCATTGCCCACGCCAAAGCAGCGGGCGTGCCGATGGTGGTTGCCGTCAACAAAATCGATAAAGAAGCCGCCAACCCCGAGCGTATCCGCCAAGAGTTGACCGCACACGAAGTCGTGCCGGACGAATGGGGCGGCGATGTACAATTTATCGACGTTTCCGCCAAAAAAGGTATCAATATCGACGCATTGCTTGAAGCCGTATTGCTTGAGGCCGAAGTTTTGGAACTGACTGCCCCCGTCGATGCGCCCGCCAAAGGCATCATCGTCGAAGCCCGTCTGGACAAAGGACGCGGCGCGGTCGCCACCCTCTTGGTGCAAAGCGGTACGCTGAAGAAAGGTGATATGCTGCTTGCCGGTACTGCGTTCGGTAAAATCCGCGCGATGGTCGATGAAAACGGTAAAGCCGTCAACGAAGCCGGCCCGTCCATTCCGGTCGAAATCCTCGGCTTGTCCGACGTGCCGAATGCCGGCGAAGACGCAATGGTGTTGGCAGACGAGAAAAAAGCCCGCGAAATCGCACTCTTCCGCCAAGGCAAATACCGCGACGTTCGCCTTGCCAAACAGCAGGCGGCGAAGCTGGAAAATATGTTCAACAACATGGGCGAAAACCAAGCCCAATCCTTGTCGGTCATCATCAAAGCAGACGTACAAGGTTCTTACGAAGCTTTGGCGGGCAGCCTGAAAAAACTGTCCACCGACGAAGTGAAAGTGAATGTATTGCACAGCGGCGTGGGCGGTATTACCGAATCGGACGTCAACCTTGCCATCGCTTCAGGCGCGTTCATCATCGGCTTTAACGTGCGTGCAGACGCTTCTTCGCGCAAACTTGCCGAAAATGAAAACGTGGAAATCCGCTACTACAACATCATTTACGATGCCATCGACGACGTCAAAGCGGCCATGAGTGGCATGCTGGCGCCGGAAGAGAAAGAGCAGGTTACCGGTATGGTCGAAATCCGTCAGGTCATCAGCGTATCCAAAGTCGGCAACATCGCAGGCTGTATGGTTACCGACGGCGTGGTCAAACGCGATTCCCATATCCGCCTCATCCGCAACAACGTGGTCATCCACACCGGCGAACTGTCTTCTTTGAAACGCTACAAAGACGACGTCAAAGAAGTCCGCATGGGCTTCGAGTGCGGCTTGATGATCAAAGGCTATAATGAAATTATGGAAGGCGACCAACTGGAATGCTTCGACATCGTCGAAGTCGCCCGCTCGCTGTAATTTCCCGTTGTAAATAAAAGGTCGTCTGAAAACCTTATCCATCAGGTTTTCAGACGACCTTTTTGTACGTTAAATATAAAAAATAGGCGCGTATTCAGTGAAACAATACCTCAAAACCCTACCCCATCCCCGAACGGCTTGATACTCAACAGCTCATTTATCAAATATTCTTAACGAGTTATTATTTATTCGATATTTTATTTTTTAAAAATTATAGCCTTAGAACATAGAAAATGAAAAATTCACAGAAAAACAAATGTATTTTTTGACTTCATAGCGAAAAGAAAAACGGTAATACGGCATGATATATACAAAACAGGCTTGATTTAAGTACCTTAAAGTACAGATTTTCGCAAATTTAAATGCTGCAAAACCATAACAAAAATTCAATTAACTCATCACATTATTTATAAAAAATGAAGATAAAATATTTATTTTTCGTAAAATCAGAACTTTAAATAAAATATTCAGTCAAACCGCCCATGCCATATTTATATCCGTTCGTACCTAAATCCAACAATTCTCCCAATGCCATGCTAAATTGTTTATTTAGTCAGGAACACCAACAAACCAAATAGTTCCCATCATCACCGTTTAATCCTTCATTTCTACGGAAAACAATATCTATGAATATTAAAACAACTCCTTCAACACAGCACATTCACGGTGTATCTACCTCGGCATATACGGTAAATACCAATAACGGGACCTACATCCGCAGCAATATCAGCCGCACGCTTGCTGCCGGAGAAAAAAATCTAATTCTAGAAGGTGATGCCAATATCTTCGGAGCAGGGAATAACGGGGATAACATACTTATTGGCAACAGCGGACGTAACCGTCTTAATAGCGGACGCGGCAATGATTCCGTTTACGGTGGTGGTGGCGATGACATCATCAACGGTGGAGAAGGCTTTGACTTACTGTTCGGTGAAGATGGCGACGACACTCTAAACGGGGAATCCGGTGATGATGTACTGAACGGTGGCATGGGTAACGATACCTACATTTTCAATGCAGCAGGCGGCAGGGATACCATCGTCGATACCGAGGGAAGCAACCGCGTCCGCTTTACCGGAGGCTTGCGTGCCGAAGATTTGACCATAATGGCTGTTACTAACAATGAAGGCGGGCAGGATTGGAAAATCTCCATTAATAACACAGATTCCGTACTGACCATCAGCAACCAATATACTGCCGGAAGCAGTGTTCCTTCCATCCATCAATTTATTTTTGACAGTGGTGTTTTGGACGTAGCCGAATTTATCCGTGCAACAAAAGCCAATATTGAAACAGCGAAACCACAAAACCTGACCATTAATGGAACCGATTCAGACGACGTTTTAAATGGTAGTGATGGCAATGACACTATTGACGGCAAAGCTGGTGCCGACACGATGAGCGGAGGATGGGGGGACGATACTTATTATGTTGATAATGTCAAGGATGTCATTATCGAAAAGAAAGATGCAGGTACCGATACCGTAATCAGCAGTGTTTCCTACACAGCAGCAACCAATGTTGAAAACGTTACCTTGACCGGCAATGCCAATATCTTCGGCGCAGGCAACAACAGCGACAATATCTTGACCGGCAATGCCGGACACAACCGTCTCAACAGCGGGCGCGGCAACGATACCGTTTACGGCATGGGTGGAAATGACAACCTGAATGGCGGCGACGGAGATGATTATCTGGATGGCGGCGAGGGTAACGACAACATCAATGGCGACGCAGGCAACGACACTTTAATCGGCGGCAAAGGAAAAGATACCCTGAAAGGCGGCGCAGGTAACGATACCTATATTTTCGGCGACGATGATACGATTATCGACGATCAAGGAAACAATACCTTGCGTTTTTCAGACGACCTGCGTATCAAAGACCTCAAAATCAGCGTCAATGACAACGCACAAGGCGGGAAAGACTGGTTGATTACATCAGCAAACAGTTCTGTATTGATTCGAGACCAAATTAGCGCAGACGGCAAAGTTTCCGTCGGACGTTTTGAATTGCTCGGAGAAACCTATACCCACGAATCCCTACTCAAAGCTGTTGCCAATTCAAACAAACAAGGTTCGATCATTACCGGAACAGCAAGAGACGATGTCCTTACCGGTACCGAGCAAAACGATACCATCGACAGCGGAATCGACGGACGTGACCGTCTGTACGGACTAGGCGGAGATGACATCTTGCGCGATAGCGGAACAAGCTATTTCGGTAACGAACGCGATGACGAACTCTACGGCGGCGACGGCAATGATAAATTATATGCCGACGTTGGTGACGATTATCTGGACGGCGGTGCCGGCAATGACCATCTTGAAGGCGGACAACACCGAGATACTTACGTCTTTGGTAAAGGATACGGACACGACACCATCTTTGACTACAATTTCAATCTTGATCCCGAATTCAACCCGAACGGAATGCAAAATGCCAATACCGTTAGATTTACCGGCGGCCTGACTTTGGATGATTTAGAAATTTCGATGACCCAAAGCTATGACAAATCTGGTATCGATCATATCCCTTCCGATTCCGAATTCATTATTATTCCCCGTCTGAACGGCGATACTTGGAACATTTCAATCAAAGGAACAAACGATGTCCTGACTATCAAAAACCAGTCCGGTATTTACGGCGCAATCAGCGAATTCCAGTTTGATTCCAAAACCTATACCGTTGGCGAAGTCATTGAGCATTTTGGTCTGAATGCGCCTCACTTTGACAAAGCCGGTAACCTTGTCCACGACCTTACCGATAAGATTGACTGGTACGGTGTTGATCAGAGGGGATACAACCGCGTTGTTTACGGATCGGCTGATAATGATACTGCGGACTTTTCAGACGTGATCGGTAAAGTTACCTTCTACGGTGGCAAAGGAGAAGATATTATCACCTTAGGAAGATACAACGTCATTGACAGCGGTGCGGGTAATGATGCCATTTTCGACTCCGGACACTCGGTTAAAAATACCATTATGTTAGGAAAAGAAAGCGGACACGATACATTGCACAATATCCGTACAGAAGCAGATACTACCGTTCTCTTTTCAGGAAATTTAACGATTAAAGATGTCGAATTGACCACAGGCAAAGACTGGGTTGTGAAGCTGAAAGGTTCAAATAACGCATTGACTATCAAGGATATGGTTCATTCCCCATCCGGTCATGATACGGTTGACACCTTTAAATTTGAAGGTGGCGAAAGCTATACCGCTACCCAATTCCTGAATGCCTTAGGTATGGATAGTACCGTCAACCACGGCTTGATTTAACCGTCTGGAAGGTCGTCTGAAAATTTCTCCCATTATCGGTGAGAAAGGTTTTCAGACGACCTTATATATTGCGCTCCATCAGCGACACATATATTTATAGTGGATTAAAATAAAAATGAGACAAGGCG
>NZ_KV814944.1:24592-47866 GCF_001814135.1 Neisseria sp. HMSC067H09
ACGCCGTATCATTGCAATTTTAATCCACTATAATTCTTTTGTTTTGTCTTGATGATAATTCCCAACGCCAAACGGCGCTGTTTTGCGCTACTGATTCAATATGCTGCATATAAAGCAAAAATTTAGGAATTTTCATAAAAACCATTGACAAAACTTCTTTATTGTGTCAGAATTACGCCCGTTGAGTTGCTTGATGCAGCTTGATTTTTCTCCTCTATTTCTCCTTTGTAGACTTGGCGCATATCCCAAACGATATGCGCATTTTTTTATCTTGATTTTCCAAGTTTAAAATAAAATCAAACAAAACAAGATATTCCTATCTACTTCAATCCTCACGCATACAAAAATCCATCTTTGAAAACGTATCATCCCCATAAAAAATCAACAAACACCCAACGTTTGCTCAACCCTGCCAAAGCAGAAATCATGACCGCAAAGCTTATTCCCTCTTTTCCCTCCTCCGTTGATTTGATAGTGGATTAACTTTAAACCAGTACAGCGTTACCTCGCCTTAGCTCAAAGAGAACGATTCTCTAAGGTGCTGAGGCACCAAGTGAATCGGTTCCGTACTATATGTACTGTCTGCGGCTTCGTCGGTCTTGTCCTGATTTAAATTTAATCCACTAGAAATGCCGATAAAAAAGGTCGTCTGAAACAGAAAATCCGTTTTCAGACGACCTTTTAAAATCATTCGGTATTATTCGGCGTTGTTTTGTGCCACTTCTTCAGTTTCGGCGGCTGCGCCGACTTGTTCGGCTTCTACCGCCTCAGCTTGCGCTGCCTGTTTGGCCGCTTGGCGCTCGGCTTGCTCTGCCAAAGCCTGCTGGACAAACGGATGCTGTTGGGCGATGGCTTGTTCTTCCGCGCTGACTTCGCCTTTGAAGCGGTTGTTCAAATCAAAACGTTTTCCACCACGCGCCAGGGCTTTGAGGTAGCGGGGGCGGCGGCAATGGTTGGCGAGGACGCGGGCGATCAGTGCAGGATCGTATTGAGGCAGCGCGGCAACAAGGTCTTGGTCGATGCCGACGGCCAGCGGTTTGAATCGTTTGAAGACGTCGTATTTGCCGTAGATGTGGTCGGCAATCATGTCGGTCTGTTTTTTCTTGCTCATGGTTTGGACGGCGGATTTCAAAGCTGCGCCCAAAGCGGTTTCTTGTGTCATGTCGTTTGTATTCCTCTAAAATAAAGCCGTGCGTTTCGCTATGGCACGGTAATGGCGGTATTTTAGTATAAAGCCTGTGTTTTGGCTAAGTTTTTTTGCGAATGTTCGATTGTATAGTGGATTAACTTTAAACCAGGACGGCGTTACCTCGCCTTGCCGTACTATCTGTACTGTCTGCGGTTTCGTCGTCTTGTCCTGATTTAAAGTTAATCCACTATAAATGTTTATTTGCGGACAAGCCGGCACACTTATCTCAATAGGCGTTGAGAAAGGTCGTCTGAAAATGTTCGGCACAACCCGCCATGTTTGTTTTCAAACGACCTCTTTAGATTTTATCTTCACTACTTGGCAATATCGGGCGTATCGACGGCTACGTCGGCATTTTGCGCGCGATGGCGTAGGGCGTGGTCGATAAGCACGAGCGCGAGCATGGCTTCGGCGATGGGGACGGCGCGCAGGCCGACGCAGGGATCGTGTCTGCCGTGGGTGGCGAGTTCGACGGGGTTGCCGTTGATGTCGATGCTGCGGCGCGGAGTGGCGATGGAGCTGGTGGGTTTGATGGCGATGTTGACGTGGATGTCTTGCCCGGTGCTGATGCCGCCGAGGATGCCGCCTGAGTGGTTAGACAGGAAGCCTTGCGGGGTGAGTTCGTCGCCGTGTTCGCTGCCGCGCTGGACGATGCTGCCGAAGCCTGCGCCGATTTCCACGCCTTTGACGGCGTTGATGCCCATCATGGCGTAGGCGATTTCGGCATCGAGGCGGTCGAAAACGGGTTCGCCCAAGCCCACGGGGACGTTGGCCGCTTCGATATGCAGTTTCGCGCCGACGGAATCCAACGATTTGCGCACGCTGTCCATATAGTTTTCCAGCTCGGCGATTTGGCTTTGGTTGGCGGCGAAGAAGGGATTTTGGGAAATGTGTTCGTAGCCTTCAAACTGAATTTCTTTTTCGCCGACTTGGGTGACGTAGGCGGTGATTTCCGTGCCGAATTTTTCTTTCAGCCATTTTTTGGCAACGGCTCCGGCGGCAACGCGGGCGGCTGTTTCGCGGGCAGAGCTCCTGCCGCCGCCGCGGTAGTCGCGCGTGCCGTATTTGTGCCAGTAGGTATAGTCGGCATGGCCGGGACGGAAGCTGGTGGCGATGTTGCCGTAGTCTTTGCTGCGTTGGTCGGTATTGCGGATTAAGAGGGCGATGGGTGTTCCGGTGGTTTTGCCTTCGAAGACGCCGGAGAGGATTTCGACTTGGTCGGCTTCGCGGCGTTGGGTAACGTGGCGGCTGGTGCCGGGTTTGCGCCGGTCGAGATCGGCTTGGATGTCTGATTCGGCCAATGCCAGTCCGGGCGGGCAGCCGTCGATGATGCAGCCCAAACCTGCGCCGTGGCTTTCGCCGAAGGTGGTAACGGTGAAGAGTTGTCCGAAAGTGTTGCCTGCCATGTTTCCCTCTATCGGTCATTTGCTGAAAGATGACGGATTTTAGCATACAAAGGTCGTCTGAAACGCTTTCGGCGGGCGAATCCTGCCTTTGACACGCCTTCTGTTATCGAATCAAATCCCAAGCGAATTTGCCTATGGTCAGACACAGCAACACCATAAATCCATAACGCAGAAACTGGGTGCCGCCGCGTATCGCCAATTTCGCACCGACCACGCCGCCGCACAAATTCGCCAGCGCAAGCGGGATTGCCCACGCCCAAACGACGTGCCCTTGCGGGATAAAAAATGTCAGCGCGGCGAGATTGGTGGTCGAGTTGATGACTTTGCCCGATGCGTTTGCCGTCAAAAAATCGTAGCCGTAAAAACGGACGAACACGAAAGCCAAAAGGCTGCCCGTCCCCGGCCCGAAAATCCCGTCGTAAAAGCCGATTAATGCGCCGAAAAACAAGCCCCACAAGGTTTCGCGACGCGTCAGCTTTTCAGTGCGCACCGTTTGTCCCAAATCTTTTTTGATAAAGGTATAAACACACATGGCAATCATGATGACCAGCATCGCCGGTTTCATATATTGCACGGGGAAAAAGACCACGGCTTTCGCGCCCAGATAGGAAGCAGCAAACGCCAGTACGGCAGCGGGCAGCAGCATTTTCCACGGCACGGGGATTCTGCGCAGATATTGCCCCGTGGCAGTAACCGTCCCGCAGCAGGAGGCAAACTTATTCACGCCCATCACCGAAGCAACAGGTGTGGAAGTTGGCAGCAAGTTAAACAGCCCGGGTATTTGCAACAACCCGCCGCCGCCGACCGCCGCGTCCATCAGTCCGGCGCAAAATCCTGTAAGCAGTAAGAGGTAGAAAAAGGAATCTACGGGCATGATGATTTAGGCTTTATTGGAAATTTGTTATCAGGGAAAAGGTCGTCTGAAAACAGTTCTGCACATGAAAATCCATGGTTTTAAAATGTTCAAACGACCTTTTTCAAATCCGCTTCTTTATTTCTTCTTCAAATAAACGCCGCTTTCGATATGGTGCGTAAACGGGAACTGGTCAAACAACGCGGCGCGTTCGACAGTATGGGTTTGGCAGAGGGTATCGAGGTTCGCGCGCAGTGTTTCAGGATTGCAGGAAATATAGATAATGTTGTCAAACTGGGAAACCAGCTTCAGCGTTTCATCATCGACGCCGGCTCGGGGCGGATCGACAAAAATCGTGGAAAAATCATAATCTTTCAACGAGATACCCTGTTCTTGTAGGCGGCGGAATTCGCGGCTTTGGGTATAGGCTTCGGTAAATTCTTCCGCAGAGAGGCGGGCGATTTTGATGTTGTCCCTTTGGTTGGCTTCGATATTCCACTGTGCGGCATAAACGGAAGTTTTGGACACTTCGGTCGCTAACACCTGACGGAAATGCTGCGAGAGCGGCAGGGTGAAATTACCGTTGCCGCAGTAGAGTTCGAGCAGGTCGCCGCCGAGGTTTTGCGCGACATCGCATGCCCAGCCGAGCATTTTTTCGCACACGCGGGCGTTGGGCTGCGTGAAACTGCCTTCGACTTGGCGGTAGCGGAAGGTCTTGCCGTTTACGTTCAGCTCTTCGATTATATAGTCTTGAGTCAAAACGATTTTCTGCCCCCTACTCCGACCGATGATATGGATGCCCAATTCACGCACCAAGGTTTCGGCGGCACGCTGCCACGCTTCGCCCAGTTTTTTGTGGTAAATCATGGTAACGAGCATCTCGCCGCTCAGTGCAGACAAAAATTCAACGGCGTACCAGCGGTTTTTGAGTTCGGGATTTTGCGCGGCGGCTTCGATGAGCTTGGGCATCAAGGCGTTGATGGATTCGGAGGCGGCGGGAAATTGATCGCAACGTATCAGGCTTGCGCCGCTTGCTTTCTGCCCGCGCTCAAACATGGCGTAAAACATTTCGCCGCCTTCGTGCCAAATACGGAATTCGGCGCGCATCCGGTAATGCTGTTCGGGGGATTCGAAAACTTGAATTTCAGGAAAATCCAAACCTTGGAAAAGCTGTTGCAAGTATTGGATTTTTTGGTCGAGCTGTTGCGTATAAGCGGTCATTGGAGAAATGTCTCATGGAAAAGATGTCGGAATGTCGGTTTAGTCGGCAGGTTGGCGTAAAGCTGCTTGACAACACCGAAAATGCTGACAAAGGTCGTCTGAAAACTTACTACGCTTGTTTTCAGACGACCTTTTATCGGCATTTGATTACTCGCCTTCGTATTTGCGTTCCAAACGCTCTACGCACGCGCTTAAGTGTTTGCGCATGACTTTGACCACGCGGTTGCGTTTGCCGTTGACCAGCAGGTCGAGGATTTCGCGGTGTTCGGAATGGGTGTGGGTGTTGATGGTGCGTTTTTCATGACGCTGCGCATCGAAAACGGCGACGATGAGCGAAGAGCGGGCGCACAGGGTGTTCATGATATCGAACAAGACGTGGTTGTCGATGAGGCGCGCCAGTTCGACGTGGAAGGCGTTGGACAGGCGGTTCCAACCCACGCGGTCGCCGCTGTCGGACGCCTGTTCCTCACGTTCGATCATGGCGTAAAGCGGCTGGAGGCGCGTTTCCAAATCGGGCATATCGGACAGAAGGTTCAAAATCATGCTTTCCATTTCGATACGCGCGTTGAACACGTCCTGCATTTCCTTCAAATCGGGAACATGGACGAACGCGCCGCGATTGGGCTGCAAATCGACGATTTTGTCGTGCGCCAACAGGGACAGCGCGCCGCGCACAGTATTGCGCGAGCAAACCATCTGGCGGCAAAGCTCGGATTCGGTCAATTTTTTGCCGGGCAGCAAAACATGGTCGGTGATGCCGTCCAAAATCAGAGCGTAAACGCGGAACAGCTCCGAATCGTGCCTGCCTGCGGGCATCATGGAAGAAGGGGTAGGCGCATGGAGGGTATCGTTATCGGTATTCATTATTTAAGCTCTCCTCATAGTCTGGCGTGTCATATCGTTTGAAATAACAGAAATTTTTCAGCGGCGGCAACCTGCCCCTTATCGCTTTTTGCTTGATTCCATTTCGATATAGCACAAAATCTGATTAAGATATAATTAAAAATTGTTGACAATCTTTAGTGAAGCTTGCACAATATCCTCACAAGGCCAAGTTATAAAGGCTGATAGAGAGAGAATCCACAATAAGCAAGCAGATATATTCATAGTGTAGCGTGAATATATCTGCTTTTTTGTCGGGCGGCCTTTATTCACGCTTTAACAATATTCCGCCTCTAAACGCTTTTCAGACGACCCCAAGGATACGGGGGTCGTCTGAAAAATTACTCTGCTTCGACGGTTTCAAAACTGTGGGTGATTTTCGCCGCCTTGCCCAGCATAATCGAGGCGGAACAATATTTCTCGGCAGACATCTGCACGGCGCGCTCGATGGCGGATTCGGTCAAATTGTGTCCGATGACTTTAAAATGGATATGGATTTCGGTAAATACGCGCGGGGCATCGTCGGCGCGCTTCGCGGTAACCGTCGCTTGGCAGTCCACTACCTTTTGACGCTGTTTCTCGGCAATCATCACGACATCGATGCTGGAGCAGCCCGCCACGCCCAAAAGCAGCATTTCCATCGGGCTGGGGCCGCGTTTCGCCTGCCCTTCCGCCGCCGCACCCTCCATGACGACGCTGTGTCCGTTTTCGGTCGTGCCGACAAAGCACATTCCGTCTATCCATTTTGATGTAACTTGCATGATTGCCTTTCTATCGCAAAAATGCCTGAGAAACAGGCGCATTTTCATATTGTAAACATTTTTTACGGATAAATATAGGCGCAAGGATGGAGAAGGTCGTCTGAAAACTCGCAAAGCTTGTTTTCAGACGACCTTTTTCATGGTCAGGCAATCAGTTCTTCATCGACTGAACCGGCGCAGGAATCCTGCCGCCGCGGTTGACGAACACTTCGCACGAACCTTCTTTAACCGGCATTACAGGCGCGTAGCCCAATAGGCCGCCGAACTCAACGCTGTCGCCGACGGTTTTGCCCGTTACCGGAATGATGCGCACCGCGGTGGTTTTGCTGTTGATCATGCCGATGGCGGCTTCATCGGCGATGATGCCGGAAATCGTGTGCGCGGGCGTGTCGCCGGGAACGGCAATCATGTCCAGTCCGACAGAACAAACGGCGGTCATTGCTTCAAGTTTGTCCAGCGTCAGCACGCCTGCTTCGGCAGCGGCAATCATGCCTTCGTCTTCGGAAACGGGGATAAACGCGCCGCTAAGGCCGCCGACCGCGCTGGAAGCCATCATGCCGCCTTTTTTCACGGCATCGTTCAGCAATGCCAAGGCTGCCGTCGTGCCGTGCGTACCGCAAACGCTTAAACCCATTTCTTCAAGGATGCGCGCCACCGAGTCGCCGACGGCAGGGGTCGGTGCCAGCGACAAATCGAGAATGCCGAACGGGATGCCCAGTATTTTCGAGGCTTCGCGGCCGATGAGTTCGCCCACGCGGGTGATTTTGAAGGCGGTTTTCTTCACGACTTCGGCGACTTCGGTCAGGCTGACCGCGTCCGAATTTTCCAGCGCGGCTTTGACCACGCCCGGCCCCGATACGCCGACGTTGATGACGGCGTCCGCCTCTCCCGAACCGTGAAACGCGCCCGCCATAAACGGATTGTCTTCCACCGCGTTGCAGAACACGACAATTTTGGCGCAGCCGAAACCTTCGGGCGTGATTTCCGCCGTGCGTTTGATGGTTTTGCCCGCCAGTCTGACCGCATCCATATTGATGCCTGCGCGCGTGCTGCCGATATTGATGGAGCTGCACACGATGTCGGTAGTCTTCATCGCCTCAGGAATGGAGCGGATTAACACCTCGTCTGAAGGCGACATGCCTTTTTGCACCAGCGCGGAAAAGCCGCCGATAAAAGACACGCCGATGGCTTTGGCTGCCTTGTCCAAAGTCTGCGCCACGCTGACGTAAGAATCGGCTTTGGTTGCCGCCGCGATTTGGGCAATCGGCGTGACGGAAATACGCTGATTCACAATCGGCACGCCGTATTTGGCGGAGAGATGTTTCGCCGTAGCGACCAAATCTTTGCCGACAGTGTTGATTTTGTTGTAAATATTTTGGTTCAACACATCGATGTCGGTGCTGATACAGTCGTGCAAATCAATGCCTATGGTAATGGTGCGGACGTCGAAATGCTGGTCGGCAACCATTTTGACGGTTTCTAAAATTTCGCCGGATTGGATACTCATTACATTCCTCCGACTCAAATGCGGTGCATGGCTTGGAAGATTTCTTCGTTTTGCATACGGATGTCGAGCGCGAGTTTTTTGCTCTCTTCCGCAAACAAATCCAGCATTTCCTGCCGCGATTTGGGGCATTTCGAGGTATCCACCAAGATAATCATGGTGAAGAAATCGTCCATCAGCTGCTGGCTGATATTGAGGATGTTGATTTGGTTTTCCGCCAAAATTTTGGAAACGTCGTACACGATGCCGACGCGGTCTTTGCCGATGACGGTGATGACTGAATTGTTCATAAGTCAGGGTCCTTGCAGGGGTCGTCTGAAAAATCTGGTTCGGGAAATTATAACATTGCTTTAGAATAAGATGGTTTGGATTGTTGACAATTTTGTATTGCCGAACCTGATATTCCGTCTGCCGTCATTCCCGCGCAGGTGGGAATCCAGATTTATCCGTGCAGAAATCGTCAAAGAAAAAGTTTCCTAAATTTTATAGTGGATTAAATTTAAATCAGGACAAGGCGACGAAGCCGCAGACAGTACAGATAGTACGGCAAGGCGAGGCAACACCGTACTGGTTTAAAGTTAATCGACTATATGTTCTGGATTCCCGCCTGCGCGGGAATGACGGCCACTCTTAAAATATTTGGATTTTCAAAAAGCCCTATGAAGAAGGTCGTCTGAAAACCATGTAACGAAACCGTTAACTTTGTTTTCAGACGACCTTCAGTTCAAACCGCTACTTAAATCACTCCGAATAGGTAAACTTCGCACGTTTGACGTTGCAAAGGATTTCATACGGAATCATACCGGCGGCTTCGGCGACTTCGTTGATATTAACAATGTCGCCCCACAATTCGACTTCCGCACCCAAACCTTCTTTGGAAGCATCGAGTTCGACGGTGATCATGTCCATTGACACCCTGCCGATGATGCGGCTGCGTTTGCCTTCGACGGCAACGGGCGAGTTGGTCGAGGCTCGGCGCGGATAGCCGTCGGCGTAACCGCAGGCAATTAGGCCGACGCGTGTAGATTTGCTGGTATAAAACGTCGCGCCGTAGCCGATAGGAGAATGAGGTTGCAGGACGCGTTCGCCGAATACGCGGGAAGTCAAGCGCATGACGGGTTTCAGGCGTTCGTCCACGCCGCCGAACGGAGAGATACCGTAAAGCGCCAGTCCGGCACGACCCCAGTCGCGGCGCGCTTCAGGGACGTTCAGGATGGCAGCGGAGTTGGCAAGGCTTTCTTCGCCTTCCAAGCCTTCACACGCCAAATCAAAAGCTTCAAGCTGCATTTCGGTCATGCCGTTGTCGGGTTCGTCGGCGCAGGCGAAGTGGCTGAATTTGACGATGCCGTCGACGTGTTTGCATTGTTTCAGGGCGGTGTAGGCGGAAGTGTAATTGTGCGGGAAGAAACCGGCGCGGTGCATACCGGAGTCCATTTTGAGCCAGACTTTGACGGGATTTTGCCAATGATGGGCGATTAAGGCTTCGAGCTGCCACTGGCTGCCGACGCCCGGCCACAAATTGTATTTATTGACGGTGGCGTATTCCGACGCTTCAAACACGCCTTCGAGCAATACGATGGGATTGGTAATGCCGTTCTCGCGCAATTCGACGGCTTCGTCCACGGTGGCGACGGCAAACCCGTCGGCAAGGTCGGACAATGCGTGGGCGCACCGTACCGCGCCGTGTCCGTAAGCGTCCGCTTTAATAACGGCAAGCATCTTGCCGCCGTGAATCTGTTTCAGGGTTTGGTAATTGTGGCGCAGATTGTCCAAGCGGATTCGGGCATTTAATGGACGCATGATTTGTTCTTTCCGTTAATGAAGGTCGTCTGAAAATGGATATTCACGTTTTCAGACGACCTTTCGGTATTTTTAACGACCACATTATAGGCTTAAAGAGAGGGTTTTTAAATATCGTAATGAAATGAAGAAAATTGGAATATATAGCCCGTCTGTTCAAACATATTCTGCCGATTTGTATTTAAATTTCAAAAATCAGCATATCCCCTTCCCAAAGCACTTATAAAATGAAAGAAAAATAAACCCTGCTAATTTGCCGAATCAGGCCGCCTGTAACGCAATATTGTGATGAATCAAACTTCCTGACGGATAAGCCCGCGATTGCTTGTCAGTCGGTAGATTTTAAAACATAATACTTACGCGCCTAAGTATTGGAGTTTTACTACAAATACATGATAGGTAAGCCGTACGCAGCGCAGCAGTTCCATCCAATCAACTCAAAGCAAGGAAGGTCTAAAATGAAAGTAACCAGTTTCGGCGAAGTGTTGTGGGACGATTTTCCAAGCGGCAAAGTGTTGGGCGGTGCGCCGCTGAACGTTTTGGTCCGTTTGCAATCCTTCGGGGTCGATACCGCCATCATCAGCCGTCGCGGTGATGATGCCGATGGCGAAGAGCTGCTGCGCCAAATCCAAGCGAAAAACGTCAATACCGACCTGCTGCAAGTGTGCAAAGAATGCGATACCAGCCTTGTCAAAGTCATCTTGGACAAATGCGGCAGCGCGTCATACGAAATCGTATATCCCTGCGCGTGGGACCGCATCATCGTCGAAGATGCCGCCTTGCAGCGTGTCGCCGAATCCGATGCCTTCGTGTTCGGCAGCCTTGCCACCCGCGACGAGGTTTCCCGTGCGGCATTAGACAAACTGATGGAAAAAGCCAAATTCAAAATCTTCGACGTCAATCTGCGCAAACCCCACTACGACACCGACCGCCTGCTCGCCACCATGAAGCGTGCGGATATGCTCAAGCTCAATGACGACGAATTGTACGAACTGTCCGCAGTTTACGGCTCTCCCTACCACAGCATCGAACAAAACATCGCCTACCTCAACCGCTTGACCGGCGCACAAACCATCTGCGTCACTTTAGGCGGACACGGCGCGATTTTATACAAAGACGGCGAACTCTACCGCCACTGCGGCTTCCGCATCAAAGTCGCCGATACCGTCGGCTCCGGCGACAGCTTCTTGGCAGGACTGACTTACAAACTGCTCAACAATGCCGAGCCTCAAGAAGCCATCACTTTCGCCTGCGCTCTCGGCGCCCTAGTCGCCTCCAGACACGGCGCGACGCCCGACATTTCCTTACAAGAAATCGAAAGCTTCATGAATCCGGCTTGATGTTTGCCATCAACGGATGCCACAACAAAAGGTCGTCTGAAAACGGATTTTCTGTTTTCAGACGACCTTTCCATATCCCTCAATCCCGATAAGCCCAATGATTGACCGGACCGTGTCCCGCGCCGATGTTCAAAGGGTTGCGAATCGCCTCGGTAATGTATTTTTTGGCGGTTTGCACGGCTTCGAGTGTCTCGAAACCTTTTGCCAGCTCGGCGGCGATACAGGCGGAGAACGTGCAGCCTGTACCGTGCGTATGCGCCGTCGGGAAGCGGCGGTCGGTAAATTCAAACACATCATCCGGCGTAAACAGCCAGTCTGTGCAGTATTCGCTGCGGCTGTCGCCCAAATGCCCGCCTTTAATCACCACGTTTTTCACACCGCAATCTTGCAGGATTTTGGCAGCGCGTTCCGCGTCTTGGCGGTTTTCAATGCGCACGCCCGTCAAGGTTTCCGCTTCGGGCAGGTTCGGCGTCAGAATGTCGGTATCAGGCAGAAGCAGACGTTTCATCGCTTCAACGGCGGAGTCCTGCAACAGCGGCGCGCCGCCTTTGGCAATCATCACCGGATCAAGGACGCGCTTGCCGAAACGGCATTTTTTCAGATTTTCGGCAACGCATTCAATCACTTCCGCCGTACCCAGCATCCCGATTTTATAGGCGCGGATTTCAAAATCAGAGCGGACGGCTTCGATTTGAGCAGTGATGATGTCGGTCGGAATCAGATGCACCGCCGATACGCCGAGCGTATTTTGCGCGGTCACGGCTGTCAGCACGCTGGTGCCGAACACGCCGCGCATCTGAAACGTCTTCAAATCCGCCTGTATCCCCGCCCCGCCGCCGGAATCCGAGCCGGCGATGGTCAGCGTTTGGACAAATGTTTCTTCCATTTGGTTTCTCCTGTTTCTTGGTTGGACAATTTAGGAAGCGGTTTGAAGGTCGTCTGAAAACCAATCATGCTTGTTTTCAGACGACTTTTGTTTTGTGGAAATCTAAAAGTTTGGAATCGCAACAATCTCTGTACATTCGCCCAAAATAGAAGTCTAGATTCCTGCCTTCGAGGGAAGGGGGTGTAAGTGCCTGTTATTCAGATTTATTATAGACTGATTTAATCATTTTTTTGATATAGCACTGCCGTTAGCCGTCAATCCCCCAGCGCCGCCACCATCACCGCTTTAATCGTGTGCATCCGGTTTTCCGCTTGGTCGAACACGATGCTGGCGGGGCTTTCGAATACTTCTTCCGTCACTTCCACGCCGTTTAAGCCGAAGGTTTCGTAAATCCATTCGCCGACTTTGGTTTCGCGGTTGTGGAAGGCGGGTAGGCAGTGCATGAATTTGACCTGCGGATTGCCCGATACTGCCATCAGCTCAGGGGTAACGCGGTAATCTTTCAATAAATCAATGCGTTCCTGCCACGCCTCTTTCGGCTCGCCCATGCTGACCCACACGTCGGTATGGATGAAATCAACGCCTCTGACGGCTTCTTCCGCATTTTCGGTCAGCAAAATCTTTCCGCCGGTTTCTTCGGCGACGGCGCGTGCGCTGGCGACGATGTTTTCAGACGGCCACAAGGTTTTCGGTGCGCCGATACGCACGTCCATACCGAGCTTCGCGCCCAACACCAGCAGCGAATTTGCCATGTTGTAACGCGCGTCGCCGACGTAGGCAAATGCGTTTTGATTCAAGGGTTTGCCGCTGTGTTCGCGCATGGTCAGCGCGTCGGCGAGCATTTGGGTGGGGTGGAACTCGTTGGTCAAGCCGTTGAACACGGGCACGCCGGCGTATTTCGCCAATTCTTCGACCACGTCCTGCCCGAAGCCGCGATATTCGATGCCGTCGTACATCCTGCCCAACACGCGGGCAGTGTCTTTGATGCTTTCCTTATGCCCGATTTGGCTGGCGGACGGCTCCAGATAAGTCACCCCCGCCCCTTGGTCGCGCGCGGCGACTTCAAACGCGCAGCGGGTGCGGGTCGATGTTTTTTCAAAAATCAGGGCGATGTTCTTCCCTTTCATCCGCTGCACTTCACACCCCGCCTTTTTGGCGGCTTTCAACTCGGCGGCAAGGTCGAGGTAGGCGGTGATTTCTTCGGGCGTAAAGTCCAAAAGTTTCAGGAAATGGCGGTTTTTCAGGTTCATATTCGTATTTCTCCTTTCCGGCAGGTCGGGCATTGATGAGCAATCTGCCGCTGCTCTATTTTATAGTGGATTAACTTTAAACCAGTACGGCGTTGCCTCGCCTTGCCGTACTATCTGTACTGTCTGCGGTTTCGTCGTCTTGTCCTGATTTAAAGTTAATCCACTATAGTCAGGTCGGATTTTCAAATCCGATCATTTCAATCGGCGTTGTCGGATACCAGCATCCGACTTACTTCAAAATCAAAACAAGGTCGTCTGAACTTCGCCGCGTTCCAAAGCAAGCAGCGACTGTTTGCGATTCAGGCCGCCTGCGTAGCCGGTCAGCTTGCCGTCGCTGCCGATGACGCGGTGGCAGGGAATCAGGATGGACACTTTGTTCTGCCCGTTGGCGGCGGCAACGGCGCGGACGGCTTTAGGATTACCCAAACGCTGCGCCTGCTCCTTGTAGCTGCGCGTTTCGCCGTAAGGAATCGCCAAGAGCGCATCCCATGCCTGCTTTTGAAATTCGGTACCGATCTGCTCCAAGGGCGTGGCAAAGGTTTTCAGACGACCCTCGAAGTATAAGTCCAATTCCTGCCGCAGAAGTTGCGTTCGCTCATCTTCCCGAAACACAAACCGCCCGCGCAAGGCTTTTTGGACGGCGGTAATTTCCTGTTCCATATGTTTCTGCCCGACAAACTCCAGCAAACACAAGCCTTTACCGCCGAACACCGCCAGCATCTCGCCCAAAGGCGTGGCAATGGCGGCGGCGGTCAGTTCGTTCAAGCTGTCAGGATAATGTACTTCCAAGAGACGGATGGCGCGGCGGATGCGGACATATTCTTCAGGCGCGCAGCCGATACGGTCGATAAAATCCTGCTCGAACTGCTTGGCTTCGCGTTCCGTCAGATTGGGATACGGCATGACTTCACATTCAAA
Source organism: Neisseria sp. HMSC067H09 (assembly GCF_001814135.1). Lineage (NCBI taxonomy): Bacteria > Pseudomonadati > Pseudomonadota > Betaproteobacteria > Neisseriales > Neisseriaceae > Neisseria > Neisseria sp. HMSC067H09. The sequence continues at coordinate 38,603 of NZ_KV814944.1, forward strand.
AACTTGGGTTTCGAGCCAATGGCGGATTTCATCCCATTTTGACGGCAGGTTGTTTAAGGAAGGCAGGGTAATCATTCGTTTGCTCCGTATCTCTGACATGGATTTGGCGGCAAAATCCCCAATTTTCGCCATTCCCGCACGCTGATGCAGGAACGGGCTACGACGTAAATCTTGAGGGTTGGGTTGCGGCGATTCCTAAATATTCGATATTTCTAAAGCCTCAGGGAAAGGAATTAAAGACTTCAGACGACCTGCAAAGGGTCGTCTGAAACCACGGATTTTTACATTTGCGCATTTCGGCACATCATCCAACCGTTTCGGCACATTCCTGCCGCCATTGACAGCCTATAATGAATCCACTTATTCATCAAGCAAAGGAATCATCTATGCAAACCCGCATCCTCTCCGCCGTACTGATGGCTTTTTCAACCGCTGCCTTTGCCGAGGGCGCATTCACGCTGCAATTCGACAACCCGTCCAAAGACGGCGGCTTCACGCAAAACCAGCTTTTGAGCGCGCCTTACGGCTTCGGCTGTTCGGGCGGCAATGCTTCGCCCGCGCTGTCGTGGAAAAATCCGCCCGCAGGGACAAAAAGTTTCGTCCTGACCGTTTACGATAAAGACGCGCCGACCGGTCTGGGCTGGATGCACTGGGTGGTCGCCGACATCCCCGCCGATGTCCGCCGCCTGCCCGCAGGCATTACCGCGCAAGGCGGCAGGTTGCCCAAAGGCGCGCTGCAAACCCGCACAGACTTCGGCACTCCGGGCTACGGCGGCGCATGTCCCCCCGAAGGCAGGAAACACCGCTACGAATTCACACTCACCGCGCTGAAAGTCGCCAAGCTGCCGAACATCACCGCCGAATCCACACCCGCGCTGGTCGGTTTCTTTACTAGGGCAAACAGCTTGGGCGAAGCGAAATTCACGGTCGAACACCAACGCTGACCTGCCCCGTGCGCCGATATGCCGCCGGCTCCGCTTCCGATCGGACCGCCGACGGTACGCAACCGAACCGCTCTTTGAAGCGCGCGCTGAAACGGGACGGGCAGTCATAGCCGACCGCGCCGGCAATCTGCGCCACCGGCCATTGCGTAACCTGCAACAGCGTCAGCGCGCGCATCATGCGTACATCCGTCAGCAGCGTACGGAAATTCGTGTCCTGCCGCGCCAACCGCCGCCGCAACGCAGCCTCACTGCAATTAAGCCGCTGCGCCAGCATCGCCGACGACCAGTCCGCAGCCATATCGGCGGTAATCAGTTTGCGGATTTGCCGCATCAGGTTGAAGCCTTCGTACACGGCAAAACCGATGCCGTCATGCTGCAACCACGCCAACACGCCGCAAAGCGCGGCCTCCGCCGCATTGTGCGGCACTTCTTCATCCGCCAGTACCGCAGCCGCATAATCAAACGCCGCGTTCATCCGCCCGGGGTGCGGCAGCTTCACCGCATCGCACACTGCCTGCGCCGTCCCGTATTGTGCGGCAAACCTTTCTATGGCTTCCTGTTCGAAAGCAATCCATTGCGCCTGATAGAGGTCGTCTGAATCAGGAATATTGATGACGTCAAACGTCTGCCCGCCTGCCAACGCAACAACCTCACCCGCCGCAATCCTCAATTCGCGCCCCGCCCACCGCAGCTTCTTGCATCCGCGCCGCACGATAACCACGGTCGGTTCATGTACCGCCACGCTGCGGTACAAGGCGGTATGATGTTGCACGATGCCGCCTAAAGCACCCAATCGTTCACGCGTATGAAAGTAATTTGACGGCACGGTTATATTCCTCAATGTTTCAACACACAGGGCTGCACATAAGGCGCAGCCCTGTTTACCCTGATTTGGAAGGGGTTACTTCCCAAAAAATAAACAAAATTCTACTGCCCTGAGGGGCCGGGTTTCAACCATATTCCGTCGGCGTGCCTGCAACTTGGCTCCCTCCCCTGTAGGGGAGGGTTGGGGAGAGGGTAAAACGGGGCAGATACAGACAATATTTCCGTTGCCGACCCAATGCCCTCTCCCTAACCCTCTCCCACGGGAGAGGGAATGGATTGCCGTTCAAATAAATCGCTCTACATAAAAATCAATGCGTTATCTCAAACTCACGTTAGGTCTAATCAAATTGTCAGACATCCATATCCGACAAGCAATCTGCTTTTCAGACGGCCTTACAAATTTAAGTTTGACGTGCGTTCGAAATAAGGCAGTTGATGCAAAGCCAAATTCCGTCGGCGTGCCTGCAACTTGGCTCCCTCCCCTGTAGGGGAGGGTTGGGGAGAGGGTAAAACGGGGCAGATACAGACAATATTTCCGTTGCCGACCCAATGCCCTCTCCCTAACCCTCTCCCACGGGAGAGGGAATGGATTGCCGTTCAAATAAATCGCTCTACATAAAAATCAATGCGTTATCTCAAACTCACGTTAGATCTAATCAAATTATCGGACATCCATATCCGATAGCCCATCTTCTTTTCAGACGGCCTTTTCAGCCAACAACCGCGCCAATATCCCCTCATACACCGCCGACAGCTTCGGAATATCGTCCAGCCGCACGTTTTCGTTGATTTGGTGGATGGTGGCATTGGACGGGCCTAATTCGATGAGTTCTTTCGCAATGGCTTTGATGAAGCGTCCGTCCGAAGTGCCGCCGGTGGTGGACAATTCGGTCTCTACGCCGCAGGTTTCGGCAATGGCTGCGCGTGCCACGTCGGTCAGTTTGCCCGCGTGGGTCAGGAAGGGCTGCCCCGAGCACGACCACTGCAAATCGTATTGCACGCCGTGTTTGTCCAAAATGGCGTGAACGCGTTGTTTCAGCCCTGCTTCGGTGGACTCGGTGGAGAAGCGGAAATTGAATTTGACGTTCAGCTCGCCCGGAATGACGTTGGTCGCGCCTGTGCCGCCGTTGATATTGGAAATTTGAAAGCTGGTCGGTGGGAAGTATTCGTTGCCTTCGTCCCAGACTTCCTGCGTCAGCTCTAACAAGGCCGGGGCAAAAGTGTGGACGGGGTTGATTGCCAAATGGGGATAGGCGATATGGCCTTGCTTGCCTTTGACGGTCAGGTTGCCCGACAGCGAGCCGCGTCGGCCGTTTTTAATCATATCGCCCAATTTGTCCACGGCGGTCGGTTCGCCGACGATGCAGTAGTCGATAAGCTCGTCGCGCGCTTTCAATACATCGACGACTTTGGTCGTACCGTCCAGCGCGTCGCCCTCTTCGTCGGAAGTAATCAGGAGCGCAATGCTGCCTTGGTGGTCGGGATGTTCGGCAACAAAGCGTTCGCAGGCGGTAACGAAGCAGGCGATGCTGGTTTTCATGTCCGCCGCGCCGCGCCCGTATAATCTTCCGTCGCGCTCGGTCGGCTCGAACGGGGGCGAATCCCATTTTTCAACAGGGCCTGTCGGCACGACGTCGGTATGCCCTGCAAAACAGACGACAGGAGCTTTCGTGCCGCGTCGCAACCAGATGTTTTTGGTGTCGCCGAAATGGAGTTCTTCAGCCGCAAAACCGATTTTGTACAGGCGTTCGGCAAGCAGTTTTTGGCAATCTCGGTCGTCGGGAGTAACGGACGGGCGGGAAATCAACGCTTTGGCGAGTTCTAGGGATTGGGTTTCGGTCATTTTTTGGTTTTCTTGTTGATTGTGAATATTTGGAACAGGTCGTCTGAAAATAAGTTTCGGGTTTCAGACGACCTTTTTGTAGCAAATTATATAGCGTTCGATGCTTGAATTCATTCCTATGCGGAAATGGAGACACGGATATTTTCTATTTTAGCCCACCATACCGCCCTACTCGTCCACAGGCTTCTGCCCTTTACGTTCTGCCTTTCTGGCTTCGCGAATGGCTTTGAGTTCGGCTTCTTTTTGACGGGCTTTTTTGAGCCATGTTTCCCATTGGTTCGGCGTTTCAAGGGTGATTCTGCCGATTTTGCCTTCGCGGAAGTCGGTGAGGATGTTCTCGGCGGCTTTTTGGTAGTTGATCCGTCCGCCGCTGAGGACTGCGCCGCGTTTTTTGGCTATCCATTCGAGCCATGAGTTGTCGTCCCAGTGGCTGCTGGGATCTTTGTCGGCTTGGTAGCGTTCTTGCAGCATGGGGAGGTAGTGGCGGCGGAGGTAGTCTAGGAGCTCGAGGGCGACTTCTTCTTCGTCCAGCGCGTTGCGTCCGACTGCGCCGCCGGCGGCGAGGTTGTAGCCTCCTTCTTCAACGATGATTTTCGGCCACAGCATTCCGGGGGTGTCGTAGAGCCAGAAGTCGTCGGCGAGGAAAAGGCGTTGTTCGGCTTTGGTGATGCCGGGTTCGTTGCCGGTTTTGGCGGATTTTTTGCCTATCATGCCGTTGATGAGGGTGGATTTGCCGACGTTGGGGATGCCGCAGATGAGGACGCGCAGGGGTTTTTCTATGCCTTGGCGGTGGGGAATCATGGCGCGGCAGGCTTGGGTGATTTTGCCGTGTGCGCCGGTTTCGGAGGAATCAAGGGCGATGGCGCGGGTGTCGGGGCGGCTGTTGTAGTGTTCGAGCCAGATTTTGGTGCGTTCGGGGTCGGCAAGGTCTTGTTTGTTGAGGATTTTGAGTTTGGGTTTGCCTTTGGAAAGCTGGGCAAGCAGGGGGTTTTCGCTGGAGGCGGGCATTCGTGCGTCCAGCATTTCAATCACCATGTCGACGCTTTTGGCGCGCTCGGCGATGGCTTTTTTTGCTTTGTTCATGTGGCCGGGAAACCATTGGATTGCCATGTTTTGTTCTTTCTGTCTGATTTGCGGTGGGGTCGTCTGAAAAGTGGTTCGGCGGTGTTTTCAGACGACCTGAGGTTTGTCCGTTTTCTGTGCAAAGGTCGTCTGAAAGCCTTCGCGGTTTTTCAGACGACCTTTTGGTTTGGGGCGCTCAAGGTTTAGAGGTTGCCGTGTTCGTAGCGGTAGTAGCCGGCTTCGTCCATACATTGTTCAAGGGATTTGGATTCGCGTCCGTGTTTGGCGTCGTGTTGCGCTTGTGATTTGCAAACGTTGATTTGACGGGAAACTTCGGATTCGCTTGCGCCGGTGCGGTGCCAGCGGTAGGCGGGGACTTCGGTGGCGCAGGCGGCGAGTGTGCAGGCGAGTGCGAGGGTGAGGATGTGTTTCATGGTTTTCTCCTTTTATAGTGGATTAAATTTAAACCAGTACGGCGTTGCCTCGCCTTGCCGTACTATCTGTACTGTCTGCGGTTTCGTCGTCTTGTCCTGATTTAAATTTAATCCACTAAATATCGAAAAGGTCGTCTGAAAAGGGGAATCAGCGTCCGGACAGGTTTTGCGCCTGTCTGTGGCGGACCAGCAGTTCGTAATGCCCTTGCAGGCGTTGGGCGAGTTTTTCGACGACATAGACGGAACGGTGCTGTCCGCCGGTACAGCCGATGGCGATGGTCACGTAGCTGCGGCTTTCTTTTTGCAGGCGCGGGAGCCAGTGGTTCATAAAGTGGTCGATGTCGTCCACCATTTCCTGCGCCAGGGGCTGCTGGTCGAGATACGCTTGAATGGGGGCGTCCATGCCGGTGTAGGGGCGCAGCTCGGGATCGTAATAGGGATTGGGCAGGCTGCGCATATCGAACATGAAATCGGCGTTGTTCGGCACGCCGTATTTGAAGCCGAAAGACTCGAGGATAACCAAAAGCCCTCTGCGCTCAATGTTGAGCCATTGTTGAACGGCGTAACGCAGTTGCTGCGCGTTCATTTTGGATGTATCGATGCAGTAGGCGATGTCTTTGAGCGGGAACAGCCATTCGCGCTCTTTTTGCAGGCTTTCCAGCAGGGTAAGGTTCAGCCCCGACAGCGGATGGCCGCGCCGCGTTTCGGAAAAACGGCGCACCAGCACGCTTTCTTCTGCTTCAACAAACAATACTTCGACCTGATGGCCTTCATCGCGCAGGTATTGGATTTGCTCCTGCGCTTCCTGAATGTTGATGCCGGAGCGGACATCGACGCTCACGCCGAGTTTGGTTTCATCGGCGCGCTCGATATGGTGCAGCACCAGCGAAGGCAGCATTTCCAGCGGCAGGTTGTCCACACAGAAATAGCCGAGGTCTTCAAGCTGTTTGAGGGCAACGGACTTGCCCGAGCCGGACAATCCGCTAATCAGGACGATTTTCATGGTTTTGTTCGTTTTCTTTGAGTTGTGTTTGATGGCGTTCGAGGAATTCTTTGGTACTGTCTTTGCCGCGCAACTGGAGGATGTAGTTGCGCACCGCCGCTTCAACCAATACGGCAAGGTTGCGGCCCACGGCGACAGGCAGGGTGACGGAACGGACGTTAACGTTGAGGATGGACTCGGTTTCCGTGCGTATGCTCAAGCGGTCGAGCTGCTTCATGTAATCGTCGTCGGCAGCGACCAGGTTGATAATCAATTGGAGGATTTTTTTCGGACGGATGGAGGTTTCGCCGAAAATGTGGCGGATGTTGAGTATGCCCAATCCGCGCACTTCAAGGAAATCGCGCAACATCGGCGGGCAGCGGCCTTCGAGCGTTTCGGGGCCGGTACGGAAAAGCTCGACCGCATCATCGGCAATCAGGCTGTGTCCGCGCGAAATCAATTCCAACGCCAACTCGCTTTTACCCAAGCCGGAATGACCGGTAATCAACACGCCGACTTCAAATACATCGAGGAATACGCCGTGTTTGACGATAGAGGTCGCCAGCGTGCGTTGCAGATAAATCCGCAACACGTCCATCAAATACGGGCTTTCGAGCTTGGAAGTCAAGAGCGGGATGTCGTTTTTATGGCAGTAATCGCGCAATTTGGGCGAAACCGCCAGACCGTTGGCAACGATGACCAGCGACATGGGAATATCGAAGAGTTCGCCGAAATCGTAATTCAATTCGCCCGATTCGAGGCGTTTAAGATATTCGGCTTCGGCAACACCGACGACTTGGATTTGATTGGGATGGATAAAATTCAAATGGCCGACCAACGCCAAAACGGGTTTGTCGGCCTCTACTCCGATGCGGTTGTCCGCACCCGAATTGCCTGCCGCCCAAGCAAGTTGGAGCTTGTGCTGATTGTCGGAAAACAGGCGGCGGACGGATATACTGGGCATTCTTTACTCTTCTGCCAGAAGTTTGCGCACCTCCTCGGCAGAGGTCGCGGACATCAAGGCTTCACGGACGGCTTTTTGCGAGAACCTGCCCGCCAGTTTGGACAAGACTTCCAAATGCTCGCCGGTCGCATTTTCCGGCACCAACAAAGTGAAAATCAGGGATACGGGTTTGCCGTCGGGCGCATCGAAAGCGACCGGTTCTTTCGTGCGGATAAACGCGCCGGTGGCTTTTTTCACGCAGGCATGACGACCGTGCGGGATGGCGACGCCCTGCCCCAGGCCGGTCGAACCCAGCTTTTCGCGGGCAAACAGGCAGTCGAAGACATCGCCGTGAGGTAATTCTGCTTCATGTTCAAGCAGCAGGCCCGCTTCTTCAAACAAGCGTTTTTTGCTGCCGACTTCCAAGTCTAAAACGATATGGGACAAAGGCAAAATTTCGCCGATAAGGCTCATAGAAATCTCTTTTGATGTGGCAAAATGAAATGGAATTGTACCGACTGTCTGTACAAACCTCAATCCTGAACACGCAATTTACACTCAGATTGCTAACAAGAAACGCTGCTTCTTTGATATTTCTTAACTCACACACAAGGTCGTCTGAAAACAGCGGCAAGTGGTTTACGGCGGGTTTGGCTACCAGACAAAACCCAGCCGCCATCCATCAATCCGCCCATCCCCCAAAAAGCAAAACGTCGTCTGAAACCCTTTTCAGACGACGTGTTAACCATTTTATTGCCTTACAACCGCGTGGCAGCCAAAGCCCACAAATAATGCCCCGCCAAACCCAAAAACCACAGCAGGCCGATATAGTTGTTATCCAAAAACACTTTAAAACAAGTCTGGCGGTCGCGCGTTTTGATGGCATGGTATTGACCGATTTGCAGCCACACCACCGCAGGCAGCATGATCCAATACGGCCATGTCGCGCCGATTTTCACGCCCAACACCGCCATCAGCGCGGTAAACCAAAAATGGCAGAGCATGGAAGCGGAAATATCGTGATCGCCGAACGTGATGGCCGAAGTTTTAATCCCGATTTTCAAATCGTCTTCCTTGTCCGACATCGCATAAATCGTGTCGTAGGCAAGCGTCCACAAAGCATTGGCGGTAAACATCAGCCACGCCGTAGAAGGCACGCCGCTGCGGACGGCGGCAAACGCCATCGGAATCCCGAAAGAAAACGCCAGCCCCAAATAAAACTGCGGCAGCGGGAAAAACCGTTTGGTAAAGGGGTAAGTCATCGCCAAAAACAGCGCGGGAACGCTCATCACCCAAGTCAACAGGTTCAGCGGCGTCATGCAGAGGGCGGCAAGCAGGCAGAGGATGACGGTCAGCAGAATTGCTTCTGTTTTGGAAACCAACCCGCGGGCAAAGGGGCGGTTTTTCGTGCGCTCGACCGAGCCGTCAAAATCGCGGTCGGCAAAGTCGTTGATCACGCAGCCTGCGCTGCGCATAAAGAACGTACCGGCGGTAAACGCCCAAAAAATATCCGCTTCCGGAATGCCTTCCGAAGCGACCCATAACGCCCAATAGGTCGGCCAAAGCAGCAGCAACGTGCCGATAGGCTTGTCGATGCGCATCAATTTGCCGTATACCAAAATGCGGGCAACGGCGTGGCGGTTGAGAAAATGTAAGAGAAAACGTCTTATCTTCATGTAGGTAATTTAAATTCTATGGCAAACCTGGACAAACCTCGCATCCCTTTTCAGACTTTGCCGTTACCTTATTAAAATTTTTGTAACTGTTTCAACGGAAACTTGCCTATTATAAGCTAATTTTCAAGAATGATGATTAAATTTAAACATTTATGACGAAAAATTAAACAGGATGCCATTTGAGATACTGAAAATGAATCTAGAAAACGCAGTGCAAACATCTAAAATAAAATACTTAAAAATCAATAAGAAACCAATTTAAAATACCAATTCTCTACTACACACCCAACTTACCCAAATCTCCCATTTAATACGAAAAGTTCCTCCTTTATTACAAAATAAATAATTGGCATCCCCAAGAATAAGGTCGTCTGAAATGCAACCTACCAGTTTGAACTGCACCCCAAAAGTTGGACACATCCCCTCCAACTCACAAGGTGCAGTTTTTTTATGAGCAAATATACATTACACCTCAAATACCAAGCCGTACTCCACTATCTGAGACCTTTGCAAAATTCCTTTTTCCCCCGACAGCCGAAACCCAAACACAGGTTT
>NZ_KV814945.1:0-271 GCF_001814135.1 Neisseria sp. HMSC067H09
GTTACCGTGGAACAGGGTAGGGAAAGACAATGTAACGTTTCGGCGATTCGTACAATATTGTTACTTACCCCTTTCGGCCTTAAGTGCGCTGTAGATGGTGATACGGCTGACTTGGTAGCGGCGTGCCAGGGAGGTAACGCTTTCCTTCCCTTGTGTGTAGGCCTGCCAAATGTCTTGGTGGTATAGAGTGAGGCGGGTGTTTTTGTGCGTTCATGTTTCAGTATTCGGCGGATTCGGATTTGAAGTGCAACTTTCCATAACAGAAAAAGGC
>NZ_KV814946.1:0-1718 GCF_001814135.1 Neisseria sp. HMSC067H09
GAGTATTGTACTATTTTGTTTTTAATTGGCTATAAAAGATAAAAATATTAGATATCTGGTTGATTTTATTGGTGTCGAATAAGATATTCTGAGCAGCCATTGGTTTGTTGGCGTACGGTATGTATTAATTAGAAGGTGGGTTTTAGAAAGCAAATATCATTTTTTAAATAGCAGATTCTTATGAGTCTGATGGCTTGATTGTATCAAGTAGGGCTCTTTAATCTATCTAAATATTATCCTTAAAATAAAGCGGCCTTGCTACTTTAATGACAAGACCGCTTTATTTTCAGTAATTTAAAATTTTGATTTTAGAATAAGGAGTCTAACTGTTTATTATTGCCGGTATTGCTTGGCAAAACCGGTTCTTCTTGTAACTCTTGGCGCCCAGGGCGGCTAGAGTTTTGGGTATCAGACATATTATTGTCAGAAGGTTGACGAGTACGTCTAGATGGTTGAGGGGTCGGATGTGGTGCTACTCCACCGTTTTCTAAGGCTAAATCGGAGCTGGTAGTCAGTCGTTCCTTCATATAATACTCACCACCATTAGAAACTATGCCTTCAGGTGCCTTCATGCCTTTGTTTTCAGTGCCTTTGAGGGCGTAACGCATATAATCTACCCAGACTGGAACTGCAATCGTACCACCGTAGCCGGCACGCCCCATGCTGCGGGGCTTGTCAAAACCAACATAAACAGCAGTTACCACTTTAGGATTGAAACCGACAAACCATGCATCTTTGTTGTCATTGGTTGTTCCGGTTTTTCCGGCAATATCGCTTCGACCTAATGCTGATGCACCTCGAGCAGTACCTGCACGAACTACGTCTTGCATAATTTTATACATGATATATGCGTTTCGAGGGTCAATCGCCTGAGGAGCATTTTCTCCGGCAATTAAGGGTTGCATCTGTGCTTTCAGACGACCTTGGCTATCGTAGATTTTGTCAATCACATAAGCTGAGATTTTATATCCGCCATTAGCAAAAACACTATATGCTTCTGCAATACGGAGTGGAGTGGTTTCTCCAGTACCTAAAGCCATTGATAAACTTGCGGGAAGTTCAGACGGTTTGAAACCAAAACGTTGGGCATATTGCTGGGTATATCCAATTCCGATAGACATCAGGATGCGGATAGAAACCATATTTTTCGATGCGGTTAATGCTTGGCGCAATGTAATATAACCAGAATAACGGCCATCTGAATTTTTGGGTGACCACACGCTACCATTTGCTCCTTTTCCTGGTAGGGATATTGGGGCATCATTGATCATGGTTGAGGCTGTCATGCCTTTAGCTAATGCAGCGGAATATACAAAAGGCTTGAATGTTGAACCAGGTTGGCGCATGGCCTGAGTTGCTCGGTTAAAAGTTTTGCTATGATAGTCATAGCCACCAACTAATGCTTGAACAGCCCCGGTTTTGGCATCTAAAGATACTAATGCACCTTGCAATAAAGGTTCTTGTACAACAGTCCAGCCATTACCAATATTTTTTACTCTGATGACAGAGCCGCGTCGAATACGGTCTTCTCCCATTTTTTCATTATTAACCGCTTTGGCTGCAAAACCTAACGATTTAGCGTCAAGAGTCATTTTACGGCCATTGGGTAGTTGGATTTGTACTGCTTTCCGGGAAGCTTCCAATACAACCGCAGGAACCATTTTATCCACAGTATATAAAGTAGATAAATATTGGCTGACTGTTTCTTCAACATCATC
>NZ_KV814946.1:1818-159399 GCF_001814135.1 Neisseria sp. HMSC067H09
CTGTTTCTTCAACATCATCTGTTTTGCTGAGGTCAATATAATTTTCCGCTCCTCTGTAACTGCTGCCTCGATCAAAGTTTCTTAAGACTTTGCGCAATGCTTCGGTAGCAACATGCTGATTTGCGGTATTTACGGTTGTATAAACGTGAAAACCTTGAGTGTAGGCTTCTTCGCCATATTTTTCATATAGTTCCTGACGAACCATTTCTGCTACATACAACGCGTTTTGATCAATTTTTTGTACAAATCGCTCATAATGTAATTCTTCTTTTAATGCGTCGTCACGTTGCTGAGACGTAATCATCCCTTCTTCCAGCATATTATTCAGGATATAAGTTTGCCGCAGTTTGGCGCGTTCAGGATTCACAATGGGATTATATGCAGAAGGAGCCTTAGGTAGGCCGGCCAGCATGGCAGCCTCGGCCAAAGTCAAATCCTTAACATTTTTGTTGAAATAAATCTGCGCTGCCGAAGCAAATCCGTAAGCACGCTGCCCCAAGTAAATTTGGTTGAAGTAAAGCTCTAAAATCTTATCCTTGCTCAAGGATTGTTCAATTTTATAGGCTAAAAGTGCTTCATTAAATTTTCGGGTAAATGTACGTTCACTGCTTAAATAGAAGTTTTTGGCAACCTGTTGCGTAATAGTGCTTGCACCAGATTGAACGCCTCCCGCAACGATATTACTAATCGCTGCTCGGGCAATGCCCCAAACATCTACGCCCCAATGTTCGTAAAAGCGTTTGTCTTCTGCGGCAATAACCGCGTTCTTGAGAATATCGGGGAAGTCGTTGATTTTGGTAAATTCACGCCGTTGCTCACCATAGACGCCAATAATTTGCCCGTCTGCCGAGTAAATGGTCAATGGCATTTTGGGTTGGTAGTGTTGTAAGGAGTCTAAGGGGGGGAGTTTGGGGTAGGTTACTAAAATTGCTATAGCAATCAATCCAGTAGTAAAAATTGCTAGGCCTAACATCAAACCGATACAGGTTGTTATAATCTTTTTAATCATGACTAGGTAATAATTTTGCCATTATTGGTATTAAATAAAGTAAAATAGATATCGATTTCTATAAAACACGGCATTTCTCGTGTAAAGAGGAAGTCCTTTACGGATATCGAAACAGTTACTCACTCCTAATAATACAGGGAAATCTTATGATTGGCTTATCAAAAAACCCTAAAAATACAACTGGTAAGGCTGGAAAGTCCTCTTCAGGGTTAAGCAACCGTTCTTCCATCGGCATCGATATTAGTCAGCATGCCATCAAGATGGTTCAGCTGTCAGGGCGTAGTTTAAACCAAATTCAGTTGGAAAAATACGTTATTACTAAATTACCTAAAAATATTGTAAAAGGTAACAAAATTCAAGATTACGACCAGCTTGTTACTTATTTGCAACATGCATATTCGCAATTACGCAGTTCTTGCAAGAATATTATTGCAGCTATCCCTCAAGGATTGGCGACGATTGAGCAAGTGGTTTATTCACAAAAAGATACTGAGTTGGATTTGGATGAATTTGCAGAATCTGAAATCTCCTCGATCGGGCCTATCGATGAAATAAACTATGATTATCAGGTCGTAGGTGCGTCTGTTATTCCGGCAGGGCAGCAGATTTTGACGGTTGCAGCGCGTAAGGATGATGTTGAGCCTATGATCGAAATGTTTGAGGGGGCGGGATTGTCCTTATCGGCGTTAGATTTGGATTTATTGGCGCAGCATAATGCCTTCGTATTTTGGATTAACCAGTACGCTCCTGAATTAACAAATGAAAAAGTTGCTATATTTGGGATTTATGCAACACAGATGTATGCGCTGATTATCCAGAATGGGCAAATCCTATACAAGCAGGAAATGCCTGTAAGTACTGAGCAATTGAACCAATTGATTCAACGTACATATCAGGTTACAGAAGAAAAAGCTGCTCAAATGATGGTATCTACGAGCAAGCCAACTGATTATCAAACACAAATCGCAGACCGCTTCAATGTTCAAGTGGCTCAGGAAGTGCAAAGAGTACTACAGTTTTATTACACCACACAGCCGACAGATGCTTTTTCGAATGTAAAGCATATTTTATTAACTGGTTCTGCATCACAACAGACTGGTTTGGCTGAAAGCATTTTTTCGCAGACAAATACAGCGACACAATGTATTCAACCAGTTACATATGTGGAGCGAGGTGGTAAGGTCGATTTGTCACAGTTACAAGTTGATGCTTCTGCTTTGACACTTGCATTTGGATTAGCATTAAGGGGATTGTAATATGACTGAATTAATTAAAATTAACCTTCTTCCATATAGAGAAGAAATTAAGCAACGTAAAAGACAGCAATTTAAAATTTTGATGCTTTCTTCGTTATTAATAGGAGTTGGTTTATCTGCAATAGCTTATTTAGCGATCAATAATGCTATTAGTGATCAAGAAAGTAGGAATGCATTTTTGGAAGCAGAAATTACCAAGTTAGATAATGATTTAGGAGAAATAAAAAAATTACAGCAGGAAAAAGAAAACTTCTTAGCTAAAAAGCAAAAAGTCGAGGAGTTGCAAGAAAAACGCTCCCAAGCTGCATATATCATCGACAGTTTGAATGTGGTTATTCCAGATAATACTTATATCACATCTCTTGATGCAGAAAATCCGACCTCTTATAAGATTACAGGCCGAGCGATTAGCGATAATAAAATTGCCATGTTTATGCGATCTTTGCCAAGTACAGGTATTTTTATGCAGCCAGAACTCTTGGAAATTAAGAAAATTGATAATTATCAAGAGTTTAATGTTAAATCTATGATTGGTTCCGCGAGTATTCCAGTCAAGTCGGAGAGAGAAGTAATTAATGATGATTCGACGAAAGCACAGAACGGGGAGGAAAAGTAAATGGCCTCAGCTAAAGTAAAAAATTTGGATATTCAGAATTTATATTTGTTGAATCCTGCTGCAAAGTTTGTATTAGCTGCGTTAGCGATTGCAGGAGTATTGGCTGTTGGTTATGCAGCAGTATTTCGTGAACAGCTGGAAACACTCTCAACCCAAGAGGAAAGGGAAGCCGAGTTAAAGGAAACATATACGAAAAAGAGCATTGAGGCTGCAAGTTTAGATAACTTAAAAGCCGAATTAGCCTCTATTCGTTCTTCATTTGACATCTTGCTAAAACAGCTGCCGACTGATGCTGAAATTCCTACTTTGATTCAAGAATTGCACCAGGCAGGTTCAGCAAACGGTCTTCGTTTAGATAGTGTAATTCCACAGGTTCCAGTCAATGATGGGCCGATACAGAAGTTGCCGTATGAAATATCGATTACGGGTAAATATAATCAGATTAATCAATTTGCTAGAGATGTTGGTGGGTTGTCGCGGATTATTACATTAGAGTCGTTAAAAGTATCGCATGTCTCAGATGGTAAAAATAGCAAAGATATTAAAAACGATACTTTGATACTCAGAGCAATTGCGACGACGTATAAAGCCCGCCCAGCAGATGAAGTAGCAGCAGAACTTGCCACTCAGCAGAGTCAGGCACAGGGGAATTCAGAAAATGGCCAAGCCAATTCTGAACAAAAATAATAAATGATAGGAAAATCATGAAAAATAAAATTTTCTTACTTACAAGTATCCTGTCATTGACGGGGTGTACACCGGCATATGACGATTTGAATGAGTGGATGACTAAGACACGTCAGGATGCTAAGTCTCATATCATTCCATTTGAGGCTCCGGTAGTGAACCCTCCGGCTGTTTATAATCCACCAGCTTACAGTGGTTTAAATGCATTCGATTTTCGACGGTTGGATAATGCACCTAAAGGTAGCAACGCTCCAAATCCTAATCGTCCAAAAGAAGCATTGGAAGCATTCAGTTTGGAAAATATGCGGTACGTAGGGATGCTGAGCAATGGCAGTAAAACTGCCGGTTTTATTGATGTAAATGGACATGTCTATACAGTTTATCCAGGGAACTATATCGGACAAAATTATGGAAAAATCCAAAGCATTACTGATGATTTGATTGTTTTGACAGAGTTGGTTGAGGATAGTTCGGGCAATTGGATTTATCGAAAGGCGGAATTGCCATTAAGCAATAATGCTGAAAATAGTTCAAATGATGCCAGTAATGCTTCAGCAACGAATTCAAACTAATTTAAGGGGTCTCACTTCATGAAAACTAAGAATATGACGAAATTATTTGCTGGCATCAGTATGATTGCAGCAGCACAAATTGCATTGGCTGGTAATATTACTGATATTAATGTATCAACTTTGCCGGATAGTCAAAAAATTATCAAAATCCGTTTTGACCGGGATGTGATTAGCCCGAGCGGCTTTGTTACATCCACTCCGTCCCGAATTGCCTTGGATTTTGCCAAAACAAATATTCAATTGGCTCAACCTGTATTGGAATACGCGGATCCTTTGTTAAATCAAATTACTGCGGCTCAGAATAATGACCGATCTCGCATTGTTTTGGGATTGAATAAAGCGGCGCAATATAATACCGAAGTCCATGGTAATGAAGTATGGGTATTCGTTACAGAATCATCTGATCGAACCACAACTTCTGCGGCTATTTCAAATAATGCAAATGCACGTCAGAAGGCAGGCTCGTCTGAAGCAGTTAAACAAACGGTAAATTCAGCTAATATTGACTTCAGGAAGGGTGCACATAACTCAGGTATTGTGGAATTGAATGCGCCTGATTTCACAGGAAAACCTGAAGTGAAGCAACAACGTGATCGGGTTATTATTACTCTGAAAAATTATCCGTTGCCGACACAAGCGCAACGCAGTTTGGATGTTGCCGATTTCAGTACACCGGTTAAAAATATTACGTTAAAACGTATTGGAAATGATGCTCAACTCATTATTCGCAATAATGGCAATTGGGATTTCAATACCAAAGCTGCAAATGGTCAATTTGCTTTTGAAGTAATGCCTAAGTCCGCAAGTACGGAATCAAGTGGGCTGAATGCAAATCCAAACAAATCTTTCCGCGGCCGTAAAATTTCCCTGGACTTCCAAGATGTTGAAGTACGTACCATTTTGCAAATCCTTGCGAAGGAGTCAGGGGTCAATATCGTGGCCAGTGATTCCGTGAATGGCAAAATGACACTTTCTTTAAAAGATGTGCCTTGGGATCAGGCTTTGGATTTGGTTATGCAGGCGCGTAATTTGGATATGCGCCGACAAGGCAATATTATCAATATCGCACCTCGTGATGAATTGTTAGCTAAAGATAAGGCTTTCTTGCAGGCGGAGAAAGAGATTGCCGAACTGGGGCCTTTATATTCCCAAACTTTCCAATTGAAGTATAAGAATGTAGAAGAGTTCCGGAAAATTTTGCGTTTGGACGACAACAATAGTGGAAACTCCAATGGTAGAAATACCTTGTTGAGCGGCCGTGGCAGTGCGCTGATTGATCCTGCAACGAATACTTTGATTATTACGGATAATCGGAATGTTGTAGAAAAATTCCGTAAGTTGATTGAGGAATTGGATGTACCGACTCGTCAAGTTATGGTTGAAGCCCGTATCGTTGAAGCAAAAGACGGTTTTTCGCGTGATTTGGGCGTGAAATTCGGTGTCGCAGGTTCCAAAGGACGCAACGCTTGGGGTAACTCTTGGAGTAATGCGCAAGATAACCATAATACTAATTCGGCTGTTTTGCGAGGTGATGCAAATTACCGTACATGGTCTTTGCAACCGAATATTAGCCTGCCTGCGGCAGCGGCGACTAATAATATTGCTTTGGTGCGAGCTTTGTCATCGGGTGCATTAGGTTTGGAAATTTCTGCTTCGGAAGCTACCGGTAAAAGTAAGACCATTTCTAATCCGCGTGTCCTGACACAAGACCGTAGAGAAGCTACTATTGAGTCTGGTACTGAAATTCCGTATCAGGAGGCATCTTCCAGTGGTGCAACCTCGGTATCGTTCAAAAAAGCCGTGCTGGGCTTAACGGTAACGCCGAATGTAACGCCTGATGGTCAAGTTATCATGACTGTAAAAATTACCAAGGATACACCGCAAGACTGTACAGTGGACTCTTTGATTACGAAATGTATTCAGACTAAAAACTTGAATACTCAGGCAATGGTGGAAGATGGTGGTACGTTGATCGTTGGTGGCATCTACGAAGAAGATAATAGCGATACGATTAATAAAGTACCATTATTGGGCGATTTGCCAGTGGTGGGTAATTTGTTCAAGTCCCGTGCGAAAAAAGAAGAGCGTCGCGAATTGCTGGTTTTCATCACTCCGCGAATTATGGATGGTGTAGGCAGCAATCTCCGCTACTAAAATTGGAAAAGGCGTATGCTCGGAAGGGTATATGCCTTTTTTAATTGATACGAAGTAGATAGGGAGTTTTAGGGTTTTTTGTTTATTTTGGAAGGAATATGGTGAAATATCCATAAATGGTGATAGCTATATTCGATGATGTATTTCTATTCCCTGATGAGTTCAATCTAGACTTGCAGAGCGAGAGATTGGGTTTTTATACACTGAGGCTACTTTCATTCTAAATTGTTTGTGACAAATGAGTGGGGCAAAGCTGCTATTACTATAAATAGGTCGTCTGAAAACATCACGTAATCTTTAATACCATCCATGGTCTTAGGTAAGCAGGGTTAAACACGATATAATCGGTATTGTCGGAAAACTAAGTATAAATAAGCGCCAACGCATGCCTGGCAGTATTCATAAATCTTGTATCGGATGAACACCTTCATGGAAAAGCTCAATGGTAATTTAATTCTTATCGGATTGATGGGGGCAGGAAAAACAACGCTGGGAAGGCAGTTTGCTCAAATGTATGATTGCCCGTTTTATGATAGTGATTTGGAAATTTGCTCAGCATCAGGTGTTTCTATTTCCACTATTTTCGAGATGGAGGGAGAGGAAGGATTTCGCCACCGTGAGACTTTGATGCTGAAAAAGCTGTCGGCATTAAACGGCATTGTGTTGTCGACGGGAGGTGGCTCGGTTTTGCGTGAAGAAAACCGACGTTTCTTGCGTGAGCATGGTACGGTGGTTTATTTGCATGCATTACCTGAGGTGCTGTTGGAGCGTACACGTTATGATAGCAGCCGCCCGCTTTTAAAAACGGACGATCCTTTAAAAAAATTACGCGAATTGTATATGGTTCGGGATCCGATTTATCGTGAGACCGCGCATATCGTTATAGAGTCGGAGAGCTGTGCTAAAACCCTTCGAAAATTGGTTGAATGTTTGGATGGGCAGAAATTCATTGAATATGATGATTGAAGGTGTTGCCTTTGTTGATTAGGTCGTCTGAAATGTAAAAACGGTTTCAGACGACCTTTAGTTATATGTTTGCCCCCCCCCCTATTGGTTTTGCTTGATAAAATGTTCTTTATCTAGCTAGTCAGTTTTCAATAGAGCGGTAAGCGTATATTATTTTGCGTTGTTACTACATGATTTATTTTGACAAGGAGTCTTCTCCTATGCGTACTTTGACTGTTCAAACTCCGTCTCACCAATATCCTATTTTTATCGGGTATGACCTTATCGGGCAGGCTGATAGTTTACTTAAGCCTTATTTGAATAAAACAGCCGCAATCATAACCAACGAGACTGTTGCGCCTTTATATCTGAAAAATCTTCAAATGAGTTTGGACAGAATCGGTATCAGGCATTTCAGCATTATCTTGCCGGATGGCGAAAAATATAAAAACTGGCAGACATTGAACCTTATTTTTGACGGATTGATGGAAAACAGAGCCGAACGGAAAACTACACTAATTGCATTGGGTGGCGGGGTAATCGGCGATATGGTCGGCTTTGCCGCTGCAACGTACCAACGAGGTACGCCGTTTATCCAAATTCCGACAACTTTGTTGAGTCAGGTGGATTCATCCGTTGGTGGGAAGACGGGTGTCAACCATCCGCTTGGAAAAAATATGATTGGTGCGTTTTACCAACCGCAGGCGGTCTTAGCTGATTTGGAAACATTGAAGACCTTGCCGCGCCGAGAATTATCGGCAGGTATGGCGGAAGTTATTAAATATGGTGCGCTTGGCGATGTTGATTTCTTTGAGTGGTTGGAACAAAACGTTGCGGATTTGATGGCGCAAAACCAAGAGAAATTGACGCAGGCGGTATATCACTGCTGCAAAATGAAAGCCGATATTGTTGCCAAAGATGAAACCGAACAAGGTATCCGCGCGTGGCTTAATCTCGGCCATACTTTCGGACACGCCATCGAGGCGGAAATGGGTTACGGAGTATGGTTGCATGGTGAGGCAGTAGCAGCGGGTTGCGTGCTGGCAGGTAGATTATCCGAAGAATTGGGTAAAATTTCCGATGCGGACACACGTCGAATCGCTGTTTTAATGGAGGCTGCAGGATTGCCGTCATCGCCGCCTAAATTCCCGTTTGAAAAATGGATCAGCCATATGAGCCATGACAAAAAGGTCAGTAGCGGCGTGATGCGTTTTATCGGGCTGAACCGTTTGGGGGAAGCCAATATCACTGAAGTGAGCGATATTGATATTTTAAAGCAGACTTTGCAGTCGTATTTGTAATGTGCATTCCAGTAAATATGCCGTGCATATTCATTGTCGCATGAGTCAAAATAGAGAAGGTCGTCTGAAAAGTTTTCAGACGACCTTTTATATGATTAAGGTAGGAGTGGAGTTTGTATCAAACCGAGTTTTTCATCAAAGCCAAACATGATATTCATATTCTGAACAGCTTGTCCTGCCGCCCCTTTAACTAAGTTGTCGATGACGGACAGAGCGATCCATACATTGTCAGATGAAGATTTTTGGATGCTGATACGGCAAAGGTTCGCACCGCGCACGCTGCGGGTTTCTGGTGTTGAGCCGGCCGGCATGATGTCCACAAAAGGGCTGTCCCGATAAAATTCGCGTAAAACAGCTTCCGGATTACAACCGTCCTCAAGATGAAGGTATAAAGTGGCGTGCATACCTCGGATCATGGGTGTCAGATGGGGAACGAAGATGAAATGTTCGGCAATTCCTGGTTGCAATGTGGCGATGGTTTGCCGAATTTCGGGCTGGTGTCGGTGTCCCGTAATGCCGTAGGCTTTAAAATTATCTCCGGCTTCGCAAAGCAGTGAGCCGGTATTGGCTTTCCGACCTGCGCCGGATACGCCTGATTTACAGTCCGCAATCAGCGGCATATGTGGTTTCAGACGACCTTCTTTCAGCAGAGGGAGTAAAGGCAGTGAAACGCAGGTCGGATAACAACCGGGGTTGGCAACGATTTGTGCAGATGCGATGGCATCTCGGTTTAATTCACTTAATCCGTACACCGCTTGAGGAACAATATCCGGGCTGGCGTGCTTCATTTTGTACCAATGTTCCCATGTGGAAATATCCTGTATACGAAAGTCAGCGGATAAGTCGACGATGCGGATACCTTTTTCCAAAAGACGAGGAGCATCGTTCATGGCGATTCCATTTGGGGTGGCGAAAAAGACAATATCGCATTTTTCCAAACCGGCGTGTTCGGGTGTTTGAAAGGTCAGATCGTAGATTCCCCTCAGACTGGGAAAGTAATCGGAAACTGCTTTACCTGACTCGCTGCGGCTGGTTACCGTTGTAATTTCAATATTCGGATGACTGCTGAGAAGCCGCAAAAGCTCTACGCCGGTGTAGCCTGTTGCACCGACAACGCCGACTTTGATTTTCGAATTCATAGATTTCTCCAAGGGTAATTTTTAGATGTAGGCAGATTTGCCGGTATCGACTTCGTTCGAATACTGTTGTCCATTATAGAGGAACGGTGATGTATAGTGGAAACAGCCACTATGAGCAATACGAAACGGTACTGACATATATAAAAGAAAAGTCGTCTGAAAACATGGAAGACGAGTTTTCAGACGACCTTTAAAGGGAAACCACCTAATGGTTATTCCTGTTCATACAGAATAAATGGTGAGGAACCTATTTTATTTTAAACAGTTATAGAGCAATCTCTACTCAAAACAGCAATGAAGTAGGATCTCCGTCTGCCGGCAGATCATATTTTGGATAGGAAGGTGTAGAAGCTGCCGGTGGAGAGGTGTATTCGGCAGCTTTGGGTTTTCTCGGTGAGTATGCCGAAGCTGCTTTCGGAGTCGGAGTATCTTCCGCATCTATTTCGATTTCAGAACCGGCGGGCAATACTTCATCTTTCACAGGGGTGGGTTTCGGCATGACTTTCGGTTTGCTGAAGGTACTGGAGCCGCTCATCCATGCCAAGGATTTCAGCGGGGTTTTCAATTTGACGCCTTTAGCACAGGTCAAACAGTTTGCCGCCCCGGTACGCGCCTTCAAAATTGCATCGATACGGGCGGCATTAATCGTTTTGCTGTGCGCCTTAGCCCAAGCGGCAATACTTTTTTTCAGGGCATCGGTATCGAGGTTCTTTTTATTGTAAGGATCGCGATATGCAGCCAGCCAAAGATTTTTATTGGCATCTTCGTTGAGGCTGGCAAGTTGGTAAATGACGGAAGCAGGGGCGCCGGTTGCGATGGTTTTTGCAAACTCAAGCGCATCCGGAGATTTCATTCGCACGCAACCGTGGCTGCGGACACCCGGTACGCTGGCAGGCGCGTTCGTGCCGTGAATGCCCAAACTGAATTTCGGGTCGCCCAAACGGACAAAAACAGGACCCAGAGGATTATTGGGGCCGGGAGGTACGGATTTGACGCCGTCTCCGCGTTCTTTCTGAATAGATTTCGGAATGTGCCAAGTAGGATTAAAAGCTTTGGCTCCGATTTTGTGTTCCCCAAGGTTGGTTTGGGTCATGGCTTTGCCGACAGCAACAGGATAAATTTTTGTTAGTTGTCCGTCGGTATAGAGGAACAGACGCTGTTGCGGAATGTTGATGACAACATGTTGACCTTGTGAAACGGGCGAAACATCAGGAACGGGTGTGTTGGCAGTTGCGTAGGCGGTCAGAGCCGCGAGGCTTGTACTGAAGAGAATTTTTTTCATGTTTTAAAATTTAAAAAGGGGGGGGGAGGAAATATTTCGGGCAATCATACCTGAATCTTTTTGGTTTTGTGCGAGAATATGCGTTTTTGCAAACAAAATGTGCCCTGTCGGGCAAAATGGATTTTCTTGATGAAGATGCGGACAGATAACAGGCAATATGAGAGCGAGGCGGATATTTTTTCTTTGGATTATGAAGGAAGAGGTGTCGCGCGCGTTAATGGTAAGGCATTGTTTATTGAGGGAGCGATGCCGGGAGAGCGGGTGCGGTTTGAAATCATCCGTTCGAAAAAACAATTTGATGAAGCACGGGTTATTGACATCATCCGATATTCGGAAAATCGAGTTGAGCCGAAGTGTAGGTATTTTGATACATGCGGTGGTTGTTCAATACAGCACATTGATTCGACAGCCCAGATTGCATTTAAACAACGCATTATGGAAGAGCAGTTGGAACGCATCGGCAAAATCCGACCCAAGCAGATTCTCCCAGCTATATATGGAACACCATGGCATTATCGGGAGCGTGCCAGACTGAGTATTTTAAAGGATGCAGGTGGTCGTCTGAAAATCGGTTTTAAGGCAAAAAAGAGTCATGAAGTGATTGATGTCGATTCATGTATGGTGTTGCCGGCTCATATTTCTGAGAAGTTGCCAAAAATAAAGCAAATGTTGCAAAGTTTGATAGATTTGGATTTGCTATTCATTGAGTTTTTTAATAGCGAAAAACTAACGGTTTTGAACATTTGTTCCGGAAAAAAACCGCCTAGTCAAAAATTGAGACAACTTGAAAAATGGTTTGATACGATATTCGGTCATGAGAAAAAACAGTGGCAGATTTGGCTGCAAGCCCGAAGACAGGAGGCCCAGCCATTCTATCCGAAAGATTGTCAGTCTTTGGGATATGCTTTACCTGAGTTTGAGGTTGAAATGCCGTACAAACCCGGGGATTTTACCCAGATTAATGCAGGCTTAAATGGAGTGATGGTTGGCAGGGCTTTGAAACTTCTAGATATTCAGAAAAACGAGCGTATTGCAGATTTGTTTTGCGGGCTTGGAAACTTCAGTATTCCTATGGCAAAAAGCGGGGCTGAGGTGGTTGGAATCGAAGGTGAAGGTTCGTTGGTTAAGCGAGCACGAAACAATGCTTCGGCTAACGGTTGTTCCGATAGGGTATCCTTCTTTGAAGCGGATTTGTTTGAAACAGATGAGGTTGTGGTAGCGTCATGGGGTCAATTCGACAAGATGTTGCTTGATCCCCCGAGAGGCGGTGCCTATGCTGTTGTCAAATCACTACATGCTCCGTATTTGCCGGTAAGGATAGTATATGTTTCTTGCAATCCGGCAACCTTTGCCAGAGATGCGGAAGTGCTGGTAAATAAGGGCTATAAGCTGAAATTTGCAGGGGTAATGAATATGTTTGCACAGACTTCGCATGTCGAATCTATAGGTGTCTTCGATTTGGAAAATAGTATATAGGTATTTGCAAAATGGTTTTTTATGTAATTATCGGTTGAATCATGTTATCATAATTCACTCAGAAAATAAGATGATTCGGCAATTTTGATGGTTGCTGGATATGAATATAAAATATAGTTTGTTTGCTGCTCCACAGTAACGGGAGGTGTTCTTGGATTATTCACTTTTAATCGTATTGTTGGCGCTTTTGTTGGTTGTATTGCTGTTTATCCGCTTCAAACAAAGCGGAACGACACATAAAAAAACAACTAAGGTTGCCAAATCATCAATACATCATAACAAATCAAATCAAAAAGATGAGGATGCTCTCACTCCTGATTGGATGGATCAGGTCAATCAATCCGTTTCTAATACTGAACAGCAAGATTGGGAATGGGGTGGTGGAGAGACCTCTGGCTCAACAGCATCAGTATCTGCCCAGGAAGTTGATCCTCTGACTGAATATCAGGTGTACAAACAGTTCGGTTATGAAAGCAAGGCTGCGGAGTCTTTAGCCGGGTATCTGAACGGATTAGGTGATGGAGCTCCCGAAAAGCTGGTTCATGAATTAATCGGGCTGAGTCTCCGTGTCGGTAATATCGATATGTTGGCTGATGCTTTGGAAAAACACGGATTGGTTTTGCCTGAAGAGAGCTTGGCTGAATACGTTAAGATCGGTTTAATGACTGAGCCGACGCACTTGCGCCTGCGGGTTTTGGCGGAGGAACGTTTGGGATGGAGCTTGCAGGAAATTGAGCGCAGAATTGGTGAACCTTCAGGAATTGAAGATTCTTCAGAATCGGATTCAACTTCTTCAGATGATGTGCAGCACACTTCTCCAACTTCTCAAGCTTCAAAACGTTCTTTAATCGTGTTGGGAAAAAAAGAATTTAATGACATCACCCCTGAGGAAATGGGTGCAGTTATTGGGTTTGTTAAGCCTGAGCATGGTGCGAAAATTTTGAAGGATAAGGTTGATTATAAAACGGCCGTACAACAATACAACCGTGCTATTCAAACCTCTTCTAAACCTGCCAGCTTAATTATTGATGCTTTGAAGTTGGACTACCAAAATGAAGAAATTGGTCAGTTTGCGCAACATTTGTGGAAGCTTTATCACTCACTCGGCCAATATGGCCGCCAAGTGAAAGAACGTATGCTCGGCTGGGGATATAGTCTAGGCTATCATGAAGTTTTTGATGATTTGGAAAAGGGACCAAATGAGAACCGCGTAAAAGAAATCGGTTTGGCCAGAGGTTATTTGCAACCTACTTCTTTGCAAATGAAGGCAAAATACCGAGATTTGGTACAAAAAGACTCGTCCGTTATCAGCATGAATTCTTCACCTGCTGATGAGGCTCTAAAAGAAGTCGAGTCGCTATTGATGTATGGTCAGTTAGATTTGGCTGTTGATACTTTGGAGCAGGCTGTACTGCAATATCCGCAAGAGTCTCAGCTATATATCATGTTGTTTGATCTTTACGAAAGAGTTGAAGACTGGGCACGTTTGGAACATTTCTTACGCATCTTGCGTGAACGCGTTGTCAGTTTGCCGGAAGAGGTTATTTTGGCTATGAGCCGTTTGCTTCAACGTGTAAATCAATATTCAAAAAAATAAAATAACATTTAGAGAGTACCATCTATGGACAATCTGTTACCTAAAATTAAAACCATACGGGTTATGCTTCGTGATATGAATGAGCAGCAGGAAGCTGTATTCCGTATGGCTTTCAAAATGCACAATACGACGAATTATCAAATTATCGGTACGGATTCTGCTGAAAAGCCGGATTTGGTTCTGGTAGATACAGATACGGCTGACGGTATTGAGACTTGGAAAACGTTAAAAACCGAATATTCCGATATTCCAGTTGCGATGTTTTGCTCACAAGAACCTTCCGTGGAAACGCCATATCTCCCTAAACCGGTCAAATTTGATACCTTGTTTCCTGTATTGAGAAGTTTGGCTCAAGGTGGCAATGTTTTTAATCCTGCTGATAGTGAGGCAGCAAAACAAAATACTCAGGGTAATGGTAGTACAGAAGGGCGAAAAGCAACAATCAAACGGTTTAATCCGAATAAAGGATTGTTGGGAGCATTGAAGTTCGCTAGTCAAGGCCATCAGGATATTGCCGTTTTACATGAGGGTAAGCCGGTATTGATAGTTTTCCCAAGTATTCAGCGTGTTTTGTTGACTGTTAATGCGCATGATTTGGAGGGGCTTTGTAAAGATGATAATCTTTCTGTGGTATGCAAAGTAGTACCTGATAATCCTCAATGGAAGGAGAAAGCCAAAGTTACCATTATGTCTTGTCTGTGGCAGATGGCGATTTGGACTGCACAAGGTCGTCTGATTTATCCGATGACCCCTCAAACTATTTTTACATTGAAACGCTGGCCCAATCTGACCAGGCTGGCTCCAGTCCCTGAATCTATGAGGTTATCTGCCTTTCTAACTAAAACATCGGTTAATCTGAATATCCTCTATAAGGTTATGCCGTTGGAGATGCCTGATATATTGAATTATCTTGCAGCTACCTCCGTAACCGGTTTCTTGGCAACGGACACTGAATACGCACACAATCAGACTAATGTTTCCGAACAAGTTGATGTAAATAGCAATGTGCCTGATAGTCAGATGGTAAAAGATGCTGAGAAGATTGCAGGACCGTCGCAAGAACAGCCACGCGGACTGCTGCAACGATTGATGCGTAAGTTATTGGGAAAACGATAAGAAGGACATGTAATGAAGGAAAATAAGATTATCTTTACCGGTCCGGTCGGAGTGGGTAAAACAACAGCTATTTCAGCTTTGTCGGATGAACCTCCTGTGCAAACGGACGCATCAGCTTCCGATATGACATTGGTGCGAAAAGGTTATACTACTGTAGCAATGGATTATGGAGTTATTCATTTGGATGAAGAGGTGAAGGTCCACCTTTATGGTACACCGGGGCAGGAACGCTTTAATTTTATGTGGGAGATTTTAAGTCAAGGTAGTATGGGTTTGGTTCTACTTTTGGATAATACCCGTACTAACCCACTAAAAGACCTGCAATTTTTCTTAGAGGCTTTCCGTGAATTATTGAAAAAAGCCCCGCTGGTTGTCGGTGTCACCAAGATGGATATTCGATCACTGCCAAGCGTTGACGTTTATCAGAAATACTTGGCTCAAAACAATTTTAATGTGCCGGTATTTGAGATTGATGCTCGAAGAGAAGATGATGTAAAACAATTGGTAAGTGCAATGTTGTTCTCAATCGACCCGGGTTTAGAGGTATAAAATAAATGGAATCGACTCTTTCTTTACAATCAAATTTATATCCTAAAGTTACACCGGCAGGGGCATATTATGCGGTGACGAGTGATACTCCCAGTGCCAGCCGCACTTTGTTATATAGTTTGCTGAAAGCAAGCCCGACAGAGGTTATCAGCAGTGAGAAAATTTTGGCATGGGCAGATACCAGTGATATCAATACCGCTTTGAATTTGCTGTACCGCCTACAACGCCTTGAGTTTTTGTATGGTGATGAAAATGCCAGTAATGAGGATATGCATCTTACTGACGAGCAATTGCCTTCTGTATTGGAGCAACTTTCAAGCTCAGGTAAGGCATTATTGGCAGACGAGAACGGATTGTATTTTGCAAATGCGAATTTCCATCACGAGGCTGCCGAAGAGTTGGGGCTTTTGGCCAGTGAAGTGACAAAGATGGACAGCAGCCATCGCCTATTAATCCGTAATAATCTGCATATTAATAATAATGCATGGGGTATTTGCGATCCTTCAGGACAAAGTGAGTTGACTTTCTTCCCCTTATATATCGGTAATACCAAGTTGATTTTGGTTATCGGCGGTATGCCTGATTTGAACAAGGAGGCATTTGTAACCTTGGTCAAAGTTTTATACCACCGCTATGGAAGCCGTTAACACACTAGATACCGATTATTATTTTAGAATGGAATATGTATGCAACAATTATTGATTTCTGTATTGAGCGATTTGAATAATACCTCTCCTGATATTACTGCTTCAGCCGTTATTTCTACTGACGGTTTGCCTATTGCAACTATGCTGCCGTCGCATTTAAATGCAGACCGTGTTGGTGCAATGTCAGCAACATTGCTGGCATTGGGTAACCGCTCCGTCCATGAGTTGGCTTGCGGTGAGCTTGATCAGGTTATGGTGAAAGGGAAGACAGGTTATATTTTGCTGAGTCAGGCAGGAGAAAACGCTGTTTTGGCTTTGATGGCAAGAGAAAGCGGTAAGCTGGGCTTGATTTTGTTGGATGCCAAGCGTGCTGCGAAGCATATTGCTGAAATTCTATAAATTCCGGTATTTATCTGTATTTTGGGAACTTACACCATTGTATTTTTAAAATAGTGTTGACGTAAGTTACTTCTTTCTCTATAATCCAAAATCTTTCCCCGATAGCTCAGTCGGTAGAGCGACGGACTGTTAATCCGCAGGTCCCTGGTTCGAGCCCAGGTCGGGGAGCCAAATATAAAAGCCTGATTATTTCAGGCTTTT
Organism: Neisseria sp. HMSC067H09; assembly: GCF_001814135.1. Taxonomy (NCBI): domain Bacteria; kingdom Pseudomonadati; phylum Pseudomonadota; class Betaproteobacteria; order Neisseriales; family Neisseriaceae; genus Neisseria; species Neisseria sp. HMSC067H09. The sequence goes on from NZ_KV814946.1 coordinate 18,765, forward strand.
GCCTTATTCACTGAGAGGTCGTCTGAAATATTTCAGACGACCTCTCAGCTTTTATGATGTTTTAAATACGACGCATCCTTATTTATAGAAAACTTTCCAATCAGGAATATACAGCCTAATCCTTGCTTACTTAAGGAAAATGGTGGTTTAAGAACGTTTAGCGTTTAATTATGATGCTTGTACTGTTTTTACCTGGTTGCTTTTTATTAGATGTGTTCATTTATTAAATACAAGAAAATGTATAGGGTATAGGATAAATGTGTAGGAGTTTTAAAGCGGTATTAAGGGATACGACCTTAAATAGTTTTTGTGTTTTTTCATCAAACGACATCTTCTATAGGGGAATTCTCACAAAGCCTCCAGCATTGTTATGTTTCCCGTCTTAATCCTGTTGCTTGGTGAACAAAAAAAGCTACTTGGAAAATTAAATGTCGGCAGACCCAAGGAAATCTTGGAAGTATTTTATGTTTGTTTTTAGCAGGCAGAGTTGATGGATGATGAAATGGAAATGAATGAAAGAATAGCGATGACATTAGATGACTGGATACGGCAGTCTCCGCTACCGCGCATAGAGGCACGTATGCTTTTGCAAAAGGCAGGAGGTTACAGCCGTGTTCAATTAATAACGCAGGGAGCAGAAGCGATTCCAGCAGATGTTTTCGTACGGCTAGAGAGTTTGGCGGAGCGTCGTCTGAATGGTGAACCAATGGCTTATATCATGGGTGGACGGGAGTTTTATGGCCGTTGGTTTGAAGTCTGCCCTGATGTTTTGATTCCTCGTCCTGAAACCGAGCATTTGGTTGAAGCGGTTATCGAACATCTCCCGAAAAACGGACGGGTTTGGGATTTGGGTACCGGTAGCGGAGCGGTTGCCGTTACGGTGGCATTGGAACGGAAGGATGCAGAAGTACGCGCATCTGATATTAGCAGGCAGGCCTTGGTTGTAGCCTGTCGAAACGCAGAAAATTTGGGCGCAGCAGTTGAGTTTGCATCAGGATCATGGTTTGATACAGATAAAACGTCGTCTGAAGACAAATATCGTTTTGACGTTATTGTTTCCAACCCTCCTTATATTGAGGCAGATGACAGCCATTTGAATCAAGGAGATTTACGTTTTGAGCCTCAAACGGCATTGACCGATTTTGCCGACGGCTTGACCTGTATTCGGGAGCTGGTACAGCGTGCGCCTGAATTTTTGAAAGAGGGTGGATGGTTGCTGTTGGAACATGGATATAACCAAGGTGGGGCAGTACGGCAGATTTTGTCGGAAAATGGTTTTACAGAGATTGAAACCCGACAGGATTTGGCCGGTTTAGACAGGCTGACTTTGGGCATCAGGCGACATATTGAATAAGGGTTTTGGTAGTTTGAATAATAAAAAACCAAACGTCAAACCCGTACACACCAATACAGCCTGGAATTTAAAAAGGTCGTCTGAAAACCTAAAAATGAGGTTTTCAGACGACCTTTTTAAAGATTACGCCTTACAAATCAAATTCAGCCACGACCGGCGCATGGTCGCTGGGACGTTCTTGCGCGCGTGCGTCCAAATCGACATAAACGTCTTTCAACACGGCAGACAGGGCGGGGCTGATGAGCTGGTGGTCGATGCGCAGTCCGAGTTTGCGTTGGAACATCGCGCCGCGATAGTCAAACCAAGTGTAAAACGCGCCTTCGGGGTGGATTTGGCGCAGGCTGTCGGTCAGGCCTAAATCCAGCAGATTTTTGAACCACTGTCTCTCGATGGATGAGCAGTGGATTTTTTCATGCCATTTTTCGGGGTCGTAGCAGTCGGCATCGGCGGGCGCGATATTGAAGTCGCCGAGCAAGACCAGTTTTTCGTGGCGGGTCATTTCGTCGCGGACAAATTCAGTCAAAGCGGCAAACCATTGTTCTTTATATTGGAATTTCGGGCTGTCGAGGGCTTCGCCGTTGACGCAATAGACATTGATGACGCGCACGCCGTCGACGGTTGCGGCGATGACGCGGCGTTGCGGGTCGTCGGGCAGAGTGGGTAGACCGACGTGTACGTCTTGCGGTTCGCTGCGGCTGATGATGGCGACGCCGTTGTAGGTTTTTTGCCCGCTCCAAACGCTGTGCCAGCCCATCATTTGCAGGGCGGCGGCGGGAAATTTGTCTTGGTCGAGCTTGAGTTCTTGCAAGACGAGGACATCGGGCTGATGGTCGGCAAGCCAGTTTTGCACCTGCGGCAGGCGCACGTTGAGGGAATTGACGTTCCAAGTGGTGATTTTCATGCGGATTCCGTGTGTGAGGGTCGTCTGAAAAGCGTTTCGGGCTTTTCGGGCAAAATAAGGACAAAACAAAAGCGGTTCATGAAAACCGCTTTGTTGGGTAAACGGGACGCTATTGTATCATCAGGGGATTGGGGCGGCTGCCGGTTTTGAAACAAAAATCCGTTTGAGAAAACAAGGCTCAACAGCCTTCAGGCGGCTTTACGGTTTTCCAAATTGCGCAGCGTATCGAGGATGGCGGCGGCTTCTTCGGATACTAGCCGGTATTCGATGATGCGGTGGTAGCGGGTGAAATCGATCAGACCTTCGGAGCGCAGGCGCGCGAGATGGTTGGAAACGGCGGTCGCAGGTTGTCCGAGCGTTTCGGATAATTCGGCGATGCTGCGTTCGCTGTCCATCAGCATGAACAAAATGGTCATGCGTTCGGGGTTGGCGATGAGTTTGAGAAGGGAAGAGAGACGTTTGGTTTCCATGATGTATGCCTTTCTATTCGTTAGCTTGATTTGAGGAGTATTACAAAAAGAATATGATTGTGATTCTTTTTATATTTCTAAGAAATTTCAAATGCTTATGTTTGTAAGTGTACCGCATTCAGGTGCAAAAGAGAGCATATGCGTTTAAATTTGCCGTAAATAATTGTTGTTTGGGCAAATCCCGAAGTATTTTAAAATGGGTAAAAGGGACGATTTTTTAGAAATGAAAAACAGGCTTAATCTATATGAAAATAAAAACAGCAGAAGTATAGAATTAGGGTTTTATAAAAAATATTTATAAAACAATTAAATATAAAAATAAAACTGTTCTTCGGTATTTGTATTGATAGTGGTTAGCTGTTTTGGAATATTAACGAAGTTTTAGGGAAAGTCTTATCGGTACGTTTTTAGTCTGTAAAAATTTTACAACAGTTACTATCAATTTTGTTATTTGATTTGAAGGTGCATCTTGATGGCAACGGCGTGCAGGCAGTCAACGAGGTATCGACTGCCTGCGTATTCGGCTATACAATCCGACCACCTTTCTTCGGTATACCTTTATGTATATTCTGATTACCTTTTTCTTCAAACTCTTCGCCGCCATGCCGCTGCGCCTGTTGCACGCATTGGCGGGCATGTTGGGCGGCGTGGTTTATTATCTGCGCCGTGAAGATCGCGAACGCGTATTTGACAATATGCGCACGGCCGGTTTGCAGTCCGATGAAGCGGCGGTCAAGGCTGTGTTTCGGGAAACGGTCAAAGGCGGGTTGGAATTGCCTGTGGCTTTTTTCAGACGACCTGAAAGCATAGAAAAATTGTTTGTAGAAGTACGCGGTTGGGAGCATGTACAGGCTGCGTTGGATGCGGGCGAAGGATTGTTGTTTATTACCCCGCACATCGGCAGCTACGACCTTGCCGGACGGTATATCAGCCAACAGCTTCCTTTCCCGCTCACGGCGATGTACAAACCGCCTAAGCTCAAAGCAATGGATGAGGTCATGCAGGCGGGGCGCGTACGCGGCAAAGGTAAAACCGCGCCGACCAGTATTCAAGGCGTTAAACAGGTCATCAAAGCCTTGCGTGCGGGCGAAGCCACCATCGTTTTGCCCGACCATGTCCCCGCGCCCGAAGAAGGCGGAGACGGTGTGTGGGCAGAGTTTTTCGGTAAACCGGCTTTTACTATGACGCTGGCAGGCAAGCTCGCGCAGGTAAAAGGGGTCAAGGCATTGTTTTTCTGCGGAGAACGCCTGCCGCAAGGACGCGGGTTTGTCCTACATATCGAACCCTTACGCGGCGAACTGAACGGCAATAAAGAACACGATGCGCGGGTAATCAATGAAAATACGGAATATTGGATACGCCGGTTCCCGACGCAATATCTGTTTATGTACAACCGCTACAAACAGCCCGCAGGTGCGCCGGAGCCTCCCGGGCATGGGTGAAAAAATGTGAAAGGTCGTCTGAAAACCTGGGGTTTGAGTTTTCAGATGACCTTTTTTAATCATTTTTGTGGACGGATTCCACGCGACGGTGCTTGTGTTGTCGGCAGACACCGTAGTGAGGGCTTTGTCCGCGAGCCACTCAAAATTTCAAACATCTGTCCGTCAATTATCTTCGTGGGTAGAACCCACGCTACGGATACCGAGTCAGCCAAAACCGATAGAAAGTTCAAATATGAAAGGTCGTCTGAAACCTACATCGGGTTTTCAGACGACCTTTTTGTGTCAATCATTTTCGTGGACAGAGTCCACGCTACGGCACTTGTGTTGCCAACAAACTTTGTAGCGTGGGCTTCGCCCACGAATCGCTAAACATTTCAGACGACCTTTCCTACACCTTCCCACATCGGCAATATCAGGCTTCACTTCTGTCCGCTTTGTTCCACCTGTCGTTTGAAGCGTGTGCCTGCGGCGTGGTAGAAGGGGCGGGGGGAGAATTGGCGGGAGACTTGTGAGGCGAAGATGCAGGCGATGAGCAGCCAGAAGAGGAGGTTTTGTCCGCCGGTCATTTCCATCACGACGACGGCGGAGGTGAGTGGCGATTGGGTGGCACCGGCGAGGAAGGCTGCCATGCAGATGAGGACGAGGACGTGGGTGCCTTGGGCGAGTCCGGTGAGGATGGCGATGTGTTCGCCCAAGACTGCGCCTATGGTGAGGGAAGGGGTGAAAATGCCGCCGGGCGCACCTGTCCAGTAGGTTAGGACGGTGGAGAACCATTTGGCGACGGCGAGTCCGGCGGGGGCTTCGTGGATGCCGCGCAGGGCTTGGGCGGCTTCGTGGTAGCCTGTGCCGTAGGTTTTGCCTTGGTAAAGCGTGCCGATGGCGGCGAGCAGGATGCCGATGAGGGCGGCGGTAATCAGGGGATGGCGGCGGATGTGTTCGCGCCATTTGACGGGGGCGAAGGCGGTGGCGCCGAGATACAGGGTGCGCCCGAACAGTCCGCCTGCGATGCCGCACGCGAGTCCGCAGCCCAATACCCAGCCGAGCATATTGTCGAGCGCGCCGCCGCTGAAGCCTGAAAAATAGGGGTTGTTGCCTTGGATGGCGACTTGGATGAAACCGGCGGCGAGGACGCCGAGTAGGATTTGCCGCTCCCAACGCAGCATGACTTCGCGCCCGAGTTCTTCGATGGCGAAAATCACACCTGCCAGCGGGGCGTTGAACGCGGCGGCCAGCCCGCCTGCCGCGCCTGCGGCGATGAGGTCGTTTTCCTGCATGCCGCGAAAGGCGAAGCCGTGTTTTTTGCACCATGCGCCCCACGCGCTCATGACTGCCGCGCCGACTTGGACGGACGGTCCTTCACGCCCGACGGACGCACCTGCGCACATGGCGAGGAAGGTCAGTGGGATTTTGAGGAGGGTTTCGCGGAGGCGGATCAGGCGGGTTTTGTTGGCGCCGTAGGGCAGGGCGAGGCTGGCGAGCACTTGCGGGATGCCGCTGCCGGAGGTGTAGGGGGCGAAACGGCGGGTGATCCAGACGATGAGCGGCAGCCCGAAGGGCAGGGCGACCCAGGCAAACCAAGGATATTTTTGCACCAGCTCCGCGTTCGTTTCCAACGCGAAATCCGCCATCCAAGCAAACAGGAGGGCAGTCAGCGCAACCAGTGCCGAACCTGCCAGCAGGAACAGAAAAGCAATGCTTTTACGCGAAATACGGCGGGTTTGGCGGATTTTGTGCGTGATGTGGTAGGCGGGCGGTTTGGTCGGCATGGTATGCGGAAGTGTGGAAAAGGTCGTCTGAAAAGGGTTATTGCGGAAGGCGGTTCGCAAATAAGGTAAAAATAGCCCGTAAAGAAGGGCGGCAAGCGGGTTGAAAAACAGTATGGGTTTTCGCAGATAAAGCCCGCGTTACGGTTTGCGCTTGGTCTAAAGGTCGTCTGAAACGGTTTTCAGACGACCTTTTTTCGTGCTGCCTTAACCTGTATTGCGCAAACCTTGTGCTACGCCGTTGATGGTCAGGTGCACCATCAGGAGGGTGTGCGGGTCGTGCGGGTCTTTGCGCAGGCGTTTGAGCATGGCGACTTGCAGGCCGTTGAGTGCATTCAGGTACGGAATCCGCAGGGCGAGCGAACGGGCGAGGCTGCGGTTGTCGCGCAAGAGTTCGTCGGTTTGCAAAAGGTCGAGCAGGGCTTTGCGGCTGCGTTGGTATTCTTCCTTAATCATGCCGAAGATGACGGCGGCTTTTTCGGGAGATTCGCTCAAGCCGGCGTAGTTTTCGGCGAGGGTGATGTCGGTTTTCGCCATGACTTGTTCCATATTGGAGAGCATGGCTTGGAAGAAGGGGTTGTGCTGCGCATGTTCCCGCAGGGCGGCGAGGGTTTCGGGTTTGCCTTCGCACAGGCTTTCCACTGCGCTGCCGAAGCCGTACCACGCGGGCAGCATGAGGCGGTTTTGCATCCATGAGAACACCCACGGTATCGCGCGCAAATCCTGTATCCGCGCCAAAGTTTTGCGGCTGGCGGGGCGGCTGCCGAGGTTGAGGGTGGCGATTTCCTGTATGGGGCTGGTTTGCAGGAAATAGTCGATGAAGTCTGGGTGGGTAATCAGCTCGCGGTAGTATTTGAACGATACGTCCGACAATGCCTGCATGAGCGCGGGTTCGGGGTCTTTTTGATCGGGCAGCAGGCTGGCTTCGAGCGTCGCGGCGACGAGGGTTTCGAGGTTGCGCACGGCGTTGCCGGGGTCGGCGTATTTGGCGGTGATGACTTCGCCTTGCTCGGTGATGCGGATTTGTCCGGCCACGCTGCCCGCCGGTTGGGCGAGAATGGCTTGGTAAGACGGGCCGCCGCCGCGTCCGACGCTGCCGCCGCGGCCGTGGAAGAGGCGCATACGGACATCGTATTTTTTGAAGAGTTCGACCAAACCCAATTCCGCCTGATAGAGGCACCAAGAGCTGGTCACGTAGCCGCCGTCTTTGTTGGAATCGGAATAGCCGAGCATGATTTCCTGAATGTTGTCGCGGCTTTGCAGCAGGTCGCGGTACCATTCGTTGCTGAACATGGTTTCCATGACGGGGCAGGCGTTTTCGAGGGCTTCGATGGTTTCGAAGAGGGGGACGATGTTGATGCGGCTTTGCGGTTTGCCGTTTTCGACCGTCAACAGGCCGCTTTCTTTAAGCAGCAGCGCGAGGGCGAGCAGGTCGCTGGGCTGTTCGCAGTTGGAGATGATGCTTTGGGTAACGGCGTTCTCGCCGAATTCGTCTTTGATGTTGCGCGCTTCGTTGAAAATCGCCATTTCGCGGCGGGTGTGTTCGCTGTAAGTGATGAACGGGCTGGACAGCGGCCGCTGGTGTTTCAGCTCGCGCAGCAGGACGGTTTGTTTTTCCGTTTCGGAAAGGCTGCCGTAGTCTTCCAAACCGGCGTGTTTGAAGAGTTCGGCGACGACATCGGCGTGTTTTTCCGCGTGTTGGCGCAAGTCGAGCGGCATCATGTGGAAGCCGAACACGGACACGGAGCGGATCAGGTCGGCGAGTCTACCTTCGCCCAAAAGCGCGCTGCCGTTGTCGCGCAGGGAGCGTTGCAGCTTGTGGAGGTCGTCTGAAAATTCTTGCGCGGAGGCGTAAGGCATCATAAAGCCGAATTTGCAGCCCATACCCAAGCCGAGCGAGCGGGCTTTGCCCATGACGCGCGCCATGATGTAGGCGATGGCGCGGCGGTACGGCTCTTCGGTGCGGGCGATTTCTTCGTCGGGCGATTCGTCGGACAACGCCATCACGTCGTTGTTGACTTTGACGCGGCGGACGGAAAGCGGCAGCTCGCGGTAGAGTTTGTCGAGTTCGCCGCGGTAAAAGCGGAACACCGCGTCGGCATGGCGGCGGAAAGCGAAACGCAGGGTCTCGGCGGAGACAAACGGATTGCCGTCGCGGTCGCCGCCTATCCAGCCGCCGATTTTTAAGATGTCGGGCACATCCACATCAGGATAGGTCGTCTGAAACTCGCGTTCCATGCTGCGGTAGAGTTTGGGTAGCGCCTCGAAGAAACTCATCGGGAAGATGGATACGCCGTTGTTGATTTCGTCGTTGACGCTGAGTTTGTGGTGGCGCGTTTCGCTGGTTTGCCACAAGCCCAACAAGATAGTGTCGATTTCGCGGCGTAATTCCGCCTGCGCGTCGGGATGGGTGCAGCGTTCGCGGCGGGGCAGGAGGGCGCGGATGCGGCGGTTGAAATTCAACACGGTTTGGCGTTGCACTTCGGTCGGGTGCGCGGTCAGAACGGCGGTAACATTGGTCGTATTTAATTGTTTTTGAATCGCCTTGCCACCGATTTTCGCCGCTTTGAGTTTGCGTACCGTTTCCGCCAAGCTGCCTTCCGCACCGCCGTGTCCCGCCTCTTCGTGGATTTGGCGGCGGCGTTCGTGGTGTACGTCTTCGGCGATGTTCAGAATCTGCGCAAACAGGCCGCAGGCAAGCGTCAGGTCGTGGGTTTGCTGTTCGTCCAGTTGCGGCAAAACCTTCTCAATCAAAGCCGCGCTGTCGTCCGAAGTGGACAACAGTTTGACCGTTTCCACTACCAACGGCGAAGCTTCTTCGTGCAGAAGTTTGTATAAAGACTGTTTCAAAAATTCCGCGTCCGCCGCCAGAGCCGCGTCCTTTGGATTGTTCAGGATATGCAGTTGCATGATTTTCTCTCTTTATTTATCTCAAAAACAAACGTAAAACATTGTATAGCAGGTCGTCTGAAACCGCCATCGGAAAAGGTGTTGCAAAACACCGAAACTTGATGTAACCCGCGTCCGCACAAGTCAAGCCGTTAATTCCTTAACAAAGCCATCCGTGCATTTCAGTCCGATTATTCTGCCGTTCGTATCCGCAGCATAGTCCGAAGTGTAGAAATCCCGTAAAATACTGCGCCATAAAACCTTCTTTTCACGCAGGCACAGTATGTTCAACTTCAATTCCGTACGCGAAAACGACAAACGCCAACCCACCGTCCGCACCGCCGTGGCAAGCGGCTCCATCAACATGAGTACCTCCGCCATCAAAGTTTTGGCGGAAAACGCCACCCAAAATGCAGGCATCCTCAACGTCGCCCGTATCGCCGCCGTCCAAGGCATCAAGCAGGTCGGACTGCTTGTCCCGCTTTACCAGCCCCTCCCGCTGCAACACGTCCGCGTCGATTTCGATGTCGATGTCGAACTCGCCTACGTCAAAGCCACCGTAACCGTTTCCTCGGAAGTCGGCAAAAGCATCACGACCGAAGCCGTCACCGGTGTCAACATCGCCCTCATATCCATTTACGACATGATGAAAGAAGTCGACCAGTCCATGATGATGACCCGCATCCACCTCGAATCCGAAAGCGGCGGCGAACGCGGCCCGTTCGTATTCGACGATGCCTACGAAAACATCGAATTCTGATTGAACAAACAAAGGTCGTCTGAAAACCCGGTTTGAGGTTTCAGACGACCTTGTTTTTCAGCAAAGCTTTATGATGAAACGCTTTCGGACAGGGAGCTGTTTTTGTTTGATACGGTTTTTTGTTGGTGCTGTCTTATGATGAGGTAGGTTTTATCAGAAATTGTTCATGTTTTAAAATTCGATTATACTTATAAAGTATTAGTTTTTTAGTTATTTTGTATAGTATTGCAACAAATTCAAATAGGGAATACCTATGTCGTCATTCCCGCGCGGGCAGGCGTTTTTCTTTTTTAACCCACGATAAAACAACAGAGAGAATTTATGGACACATCCCAACCTGCGCCCCGTTCCGACCAACAAGCCAACCGCCGCTATCTGACCGTGTGGCGGTGGCATTTTTATTTCGGGTTATTGGTCGCACCCTTCCTGACCCTGCTTGCCATCACAGGTCTGGGCATGCTTCTATTCGCCAACATTACCGGCAAAGAGGGCGAGCGCATACACGTTACCCCGCAGGCGCAGGTGCAGCCTTTGTCGGCGCAGGCGGAAGCGGCGCGACAGTCTGTGAACCCCGAAACCGCTTCGGTGGTGCAATATATCGCGCCGCGCGCCGACGATATGGTTGCCGTATTCCGCGTGAACAACGACGACAAAGCGACCATGGTCGCCGTCGATCCTTATACGGCGAAAGTCGTCAATTCTATGCCGCGCAATGAGGGCTGGTATCACACGATGGACGGAATCCACGGCGATATGATGCTCGGCACGACGGGCGATTATCTGATAGAAACCGCCGCGTCGCTGACCATCCTGATGATGATTACGGGGATTTATTTGTGGTGGGCGAAACAGCGCAGCCTGAAATCCATGCTTGTGCCGCAAACGGGCAAAGGACGCTCGTGGTGGCGTAGCATGCACGGTGCATTCGGTACTTGGGTTTCTTTGATTTTATTGTTGTTCTGCCTGTCGGGTGTTGCTTGGGCGGGCATTTGGGGCGGTAAGTTCGTTCAGTCTTGGAGCCAGTTCCCCGCCGGCAAATGGGGGGTCGAACCGAACCCCGTATCCGTCGTGCCGACCCACGGCGATGTGTTGAACGACGGCAAAACCAAAGAAGTACCGTGGATTCTGGAACTCACGCCCATGCCTGTTTCCGGTACGACGAAGGGCGAAAACGGCATCAATCCGAGCGAACCGATGACTTTGGAAACGGTTGACCGCTTCGCCCGCGAAATCGGTTTCAAAGGCCGCTACCAGCTCAACCTGCCGAAAGGCGAAACGGGCGTGTGGACACTGTCGCAGGATTCGATGAGCTACGACATGGTCAGCCCGACCGCCGACCGCACGGTGCACATCGACCAATACAGCGGCAAAATCTTGGCCGACATCCGTTTCGACGATTACAACTTCTTCGGCAAATTCATGGCGGCGAGCATCGCGCTGCACATGGGGACGCTGGGCTGGTGGAGCGTGTTGGCGAACGTCTTGTTCTGCCTGGCGGTTATTTTTATCTGCGTCAGCGGCTGCGTGATGTGGTGGAAACGCCGCCCGTCCAAAGCGGGTGGACTGGTACCTCCGGCGCAGAAAATCGAGCTGCCGGTATGGTGGGCAATGGCTGTGCCGCTTTTGATCGTGGCGGTATTGTTCCCGACCGCCATCGCCGCCATCGTCGTGATTTGGCTCTTGGATACGGTGTTGCTGTCGCGGATTCCGGTGCTGTCGAGGTGGTTCAAATAATGGTTTGAGCCGTTTCCCGCAAACCGATGCGCAGCGTGGGCATCGCCCGCGAATAGGATGGGTTTGAAGGTCGTCTGAAAATCCGATTTTGGTTTTCAGACGACCTTTCCTTATTTTTACCCCGCGGTTTTCCTTTTCCGCCCGCTTCGGTATCATACCGCCTGTCTGTTTATCCCCAACGGAATCCCGATTATGTCTGACTGGTCCCTCCCCGATTTCGAACGCAAAATCTGCCCGCCCGAAGAATTGGCGCAACGTCTGCACACGCTTCCCCGCCCGCTGGTGTTTACCAACGGCTGTTTCGATATTCTGCACAGGGGGCATGTTACCTATCTGGCGCAGGCTCGGTCGGCGGGGGCGGCGTTGGTGCTGGCTTTGAACACGGATGCGTCCGTTCGCCGTTTGGGCAAGGGGGACGACCGTCCCGTCAACCCGCTGGAAAACCGCGCGGCGGTGGCGGCGGCATTGGCAAGCGTGGATTTGGTCACTTGGTTTGACGAAGACACGCCCGCCGAGTTGATCGAGCAAATCAAACCCGACATCCTGATTAAAGGCGGCGACTGGCCGGTCGAAAAAATCGTCGGCGCGCAAGAAACGCTGGCGCGCGGCGGCAAAGTGTTTTCCATTCCGTTCCTGCACCAGACTTCCACCACGAAAACGCTGGAAAAAATCCGCGCAGCCGAGGGCGGCAAATGACCGCGCTGAAACTGCCGCACAGTCGGGTTTTGGCGGAACTTGCCGACGGTCTGCCGCAACACGTTTCCCATCTCGCGCGTATCGCGGGCGTGAAGCCGCACCAGCTCAACGGCTTTTGGCAACAGATGCCCGCGCACATCCGCGGACTGCTGCGCCAACACGACGGGCAATGGCGGCTCGTGCGCCCGCTTGCTTTGTTTGACGACGAAGCGTTGCAGCGTTTGGGCGCGGAACGCGGTTTTCAGACGACCTTAAAACATGAATGCACGTCCAGCAACGACGAAATCCTGAATCTGGCGCGCACTTCGCCCGAACAAGCCCATAAATCGCTCTGCGTCGCGCATCTGCAAACCAAAGGCCGCGGGCGACAGGGACGCAAGTGGACACACCGGCTGGGCGAATGCCTGATGTTCAGCTTCGGCTGGGTATTCGACAAACCGCAGCACGAACTCGGCTCGCTCGCCCCCACCGTCGCGCTCGCCTGCCGCCGCGCCTTGGCAGCATCGGGTTTGGACATACAAATCAAGTGGCCGAACGATTTGGTCGCCGGCAGGGACAAACTCGGCGGCATCCTGATCGAAACCGTCCGCAACGAGGGCAAAACCGCCGCCGTCATCGGCATAGGCATCAATTTCGTCCTGCCCAAAGAAGTTGAAAACGCCGCCTCCGTCCAAGCCCTTTTCCACAACGCGCAGCTTGCCCGCGGCACCGCCTCCGTACACTGCATTCCCGCTTCAACGCTGTTGGACAAATTATTGGGCGAACTCAATGCCGTGCTGACGCAATACGCGCAAGACGGGTTCACCCCCTTCCTCGAAGAATACCAAACCGCCCACCGCGACCACGGCAGACCCGTCCTGCTCCTGCGCGACGGGCAAACCGTAAACGAAGGCACCGTACTCAATGTCGATGCGCAAGGCGCGTTGCACCTGATAACAGCCGCAGGCGAACAAACCGTCGTCAGCGGCGAAATCAGCCTGCGCCCCGACGACACGCCCCGCGCCGCCGCGCCGCGCCCGCCCGAACGCCTCCTCCTGCTCGACGGCGGCAACAGCCAGCTCAAATGGGCATGGGTGGAAAACGGCGTGTTCAACGAAGTCACCCGCGCGCCGTACCGCGATTTGAGCAAACTTGGCGAAGAATGGGCAGCGCGTTCAGACGACCGCACCCGTATCGTCGGTTGCGCCGTGTGCGGCGACCTCAAAAAAGCCCTGGTCGAAGCCCACCTGACCGCGCCCGTCCGCTGGCTGCCCTCCATGCCGCAGGCGCTCGGCATCCGCAACCACTACCGCAACCCCGCCGAACACGGCTCTGACCGCTGGTTCAACGCCTTGGGCAGCCGCCGTTTCAGCCAAAATGCCTGCGTCGTCGTCAGCTGCGGCACCGCCGTAACCACCGACGCACTCACCGAAGACAACCATTACCTCGGCGGCACCATCATGCCCGGCTTCCACCTTATGAAAGAAGCACTTGCCGCCAAAACCGCCAACCTCGACCGCCCAGCCGGAAAAGTGTACCCCTTCCCCACTACCACGCCCAACGCCATCACCAGCGGCATGATGGATGCCGTTTGCGGAGCCGTCATCATGATGCACGGGCGGCTGCAACAAAAAACGGGCGAAGACAAACCCGTCGACGTCATCATCACCGGCGGCGGCGCAAGCAAAGTCGTCAATGCCCTACCCAAGCAGTTTGTTTTGGACAATACAGTAAAAATTGTAGATAATCTCGTCATTTACGGCTTATTGAACTGGGTCGCGCAAGATCAGGAACAACCTGATAAATTGCCCGAATAAGCAGCAATGCCGTAGCGCAGAATCAAAAAGGTCGTCTGAAACGCAACACCGCTTTTCAGACGACCTTCAGACGCAGCAAACTTCAGCCGGTTGGCTTTGATGCCGATCCGCCACAACCAATAACAACACAAAACCGCCCGCACACCGCAACGGCAACCGAACACAAAAAAGGAAAACAACTCATGAAATGGCTTTTCGCCGCCCTCGTGGCACTCAACATCATCGTCTTCGGCGGCATGATTACGCACCGCCTCAACAACGCCAAATCCCCCAACACCGCGCCCGTAGAAGGCGGCGCCCACGAACTCGCCCAACCCGAATCCCTGCGCCCGCAGCAAGCCCCCGCGCCTGCCGACAACGCGCAACCCGACTGGCTGCAAACCGACGAAACACAAGCCGACCTGCCAGAACCCGAATCCGAAGAAGCAATAGCCGAACGCAAGAAAAAAGAAGAAGAGGAACAGGCGCGCCGCGAAAAAGAAAAAAAAGAACGTGAAGAAAAAGCCCGCCGCGAAAAAGAAAAAGCCGCCGCCGAAAACACCAATCCGAATGCTGCCGCCAACGAAAATCCCGCAGCCAAAAACGCATCCGCCGCCCGCCAATGTATGTCTAACGCCAGCGTTACCCTGGACGAAGACGACTACCACCGCATCAAAGGCCTGCTGACCCGCTGGCCGCACGCCGCCAGCCGCACCGTAGAAAAACGCGGCGCATCGAAAGACCACGCCGCCAAAACCTTCCGCGTCGTGCTGCCCGCCGACAGCGAAGCCATGAACCGCCTCGAAGCGCTCGGCAACAAAGGCTTCAACGGCACGCTTTACAACGGCGAAATCAGCCTCGGCGTGATGAAGAGCCGTTCCTCCGCACAAGTCCTCATCTCGCGCCTGTCCGCAGCAGGCTTCGGCGGCGCGCGCATCGTCGAACAAGACGACAAAGGCAACGCCGCCGACAGCACCCTCAGCGTCTCCCGCATGACCGTCATCTTCATGTCGGTCGATGAAAAAGACGCACAGGAAATCCGCAACATCGTCGGCCGCTACGGCAGCCTGAATATGAAAACCTGCAAATAAAACCCAAAGGTCGTCTGAACGTTTTCAGACGACCTTTTTACGGAAATATAGCCAATTCAAACCATAGAAGCTCCTGCTTTCCTTCCTGCTTGGTTGGAAAGGGAAGTGAGGTGTTTTTTTAATGGGTCTATTTCGGGCATGAAAGCTTTGCCGAATGCCTGAAACCGTCAATCCTCGGGAGTCCGTATTTATGAAACCCTTAATCTTCTTGCTTCCCGCCGTGTTATCCCTGCATGCTGCCGCACAGAACTACGTCATTGCTGACGACCGGCTCAGTAGCGGGGTGTTGACGCTTGAGGGCAGCAGTTTTTCCGTCAGTACCGTCAATCCAAACGGCAATGTGTGCGATTATGAAGGCATCGTTCGCAACCGTATTGCCAGCGACGGGGAGGGCTGTGTCGTGCATTTCAGTTTCAAGCGCGACAGCGTGCGTTTGGACATCCCTGAATCCGCCCGAGAAGCCTGTCAAAGCTATTGCGGGCATAACGCTTTTTTCGACAGGGTTTATTATAAAATGCCGACGGCCTGCGCCCCGAAATATGCAGAGGCGGCGGAGCGGCGTTTCCAAGCCGCCTATCGGGACAAACGTTTCCGAGAGGCGGCAAACCTCAAGCGGCAATATCTAAACCAATGCGGCAGATTCCTCTATCTGACCGACTGGATGCGGGTTTTGAATGACTTGGCAGTCAGCTTTAAAAATGCCGGAGATAAAGCGGCCTGCCGCAAAACGCTTGCCCCATTGTCCGAATGGCTGCGGGATTATCGGCCAAATTACATCAACGAAACAGATTACAAACGCGAAGCGTCTGCGGCAAGGTTTAACTTGAAACAGTGCGAAGCGGAATAAAACGAAATTCGGGCCGTATTTTCATATGATGGCCGATATGGTTATCTGTGGTATAAAAGCCATAATATTTCTTAAATATTAAAAAATAGATATTTTCTTCTAAAAAATCCAATTTAAAATTATATTGTTTTAATAAAAATCTATTGCTACATTCATAAAAAATCACGGGGTCGTCTGAAAAGCGGTTTTTCAGACGACCCCGTGTGCTAAACTTCGTTAAATACATACAAAACAGGCAAAGCAATATGTTTGCATTCAAATCACTGCTCGATATGCCGCGCAAAGAGGCGCTTGCCGTCGTTGCGGCGTTAATCGGAGCGATGGGTTATACCATCATTTCGCTGGGCTGGCTGCCCCATATGTCCATCATCGCCGCCATTACCGTCCTCATCCTCTACGGCCTCGCGCGCGGGTTGAAATATAACGACATGCAAAAAGGCATGGTCGGTGCGGTGGGGCAGGGCATGGGCGCGATTTACCTGTTTTTCTTCATCGGACTGATGGTCAGCGCGCTGATGATGAGCGGCGCGATTCCGACGCTGATGTATTACGGTTTCGGGCTGATTTCCCCCACTTATTTCTATTTCTCCGCCTTTGCACTCTGCTCCGTCATCGGTGTGTCCATCGGCAGCAGTTTGACCACTTGCGCCACCGTCGGCGTTGCTTTCATGGGTATGGCGGCGGCGTTTCATGCCGATTTGGCGATGACGGCGGGCGCGATTGTTTCCGGCGCGTTCTTCGGCGACAAAATGTCCCCGCTCTCCGATACCACGGGCATTTCCGCCTCCATCGTCGGCATTGATTTGTTCGAACACATCAAAAACATGATGTACACCACCATTCCCGCGTGGCTCATCAGTGCGGCATTGATGCTGTGGCTCTTGCCCAATGTTGCCGCCCACGATTTGAACAGCGTTGAATCCTTCCGCAGCCAGCTCGAAGCGACGGGCTTGGTACACGGCTATTCGCTGATTCCGTTTGCGCTATTGGTCGTGCTGGCGTTGTTGCGTATCAACGCCGTTGTCGCAATGCTCTTCACCATCCTCGCCGCGCTTGCGGTAACTTATTTCCACAGCACGCCCGACTTGAACCAGCTCGGCGCATGGTTTTACGGTGGCTACAAACTCGAAGGCGAAGCGTTTCAAGACATCGCCAAACTCATTTCGCGCGGCGGTTTGGAAAGCATGTTCTTCACGCAAACCATCGTGATTCTCGGCATGAGTTTGGGCGGATTATTGTTTACGCTCGGCGTGATTCCGTCGCTGCTGGACGCCATCCGCGCGTTCCTGACTACCGCCGGACGTGCCACCTTCAGCGTTGCCGCCACGTCGGTCGGCGTCAATTTCCTCATCGGCGAACAATATTTGAGTATTTTGCTTTCCGGCGAAACCTTCAAACCCGTGTACGACAAACTTGGTCTGCATTCGCGCAACCTTTCGCGCACGCTGGAAGACGCGGGTACGGTCATCAACCCGCTCGTTCCGTGGAGCGTCTGCGGCGTGTTCATCAGCCACGCCCTCGGCGTGCCCGTTTGGGAATACCTGCCTTACGCCTTCTTCTGCTATCTGAGCCTGATTTTGACGCTGTTGTTCGGCTGGACAGGTCTGACGTTGAGCAAGAAAGAAACTGCGTAAAGCAGCGGGATAGAAAGGTCGTCTGAAAACCTTCGGTATGGGTTTTCAGACGACCTTTTTTTATAGAAATGCTCTGACGGAATAGATGACGGCTTATTTGGGATTTTTCTCGATCAGGGCGACGAGTTGATCGATATAGCCTTGGACGAAGCTGCATGCCGATTCGATGAGTTTGCCGTTGTCGTCAAACAGGGTGGGGGAGTTGCCGAGGAAGACTTCGGGCTGTCCGGTCAGCGGCATATTGAAGTAGGACAAGGCAAGGCGCAGGTTTTTTTGCGAACTGTAACCGCCCATCTTGCCGACGGAATGGCTGATGATGCCTGCGGGCGTGTTTTTCCATGCGACGTCGGCGTTGGGTTTGGAGCCGATGTCTACCGCGTTTTTCAGACAGGCGGGGACAGTGCGGTTGTTTTCGGAGGTAACGAACAATACGCCGTCGGAGGCTTTGATGGTTTCGCGGAAGGCGGTGTAGCTTTCGGGCGTGGGGAAGTCGGTTTCGGCGGGGTCGTCGTAGTCGAAATTGTAGAGCGGCAAGCCGCCGATTTCGACGATTTGGGCTTCGTAGCCTTCGGGGAACATGGGGATGACGTTTTGCGCCACTTTGCGGGCAAACGAGCCTTTACGCAGGCTGCCTACTAAAATGCTGACTTTTTTTGCCATAAATTTTCTCCTGATTGTGTAAAAATAAAAACGATTCGTAAATTCATTTTAAAATGGGCGCGGATAACGGTCAAGATTAGGGCATCGCGTTAAGGCGGCTTTATCTACGGGCAGGTCGTACACGCTGAGATTTCGTTTCTTTGCGGTTGTTATGGGAATTTTGATGAAAATTCAGTTGCTTGAAGACATATCGACAGATGGAAAGCCTTGTTTTTTTCGGATTCACTGTATTCCTTGGGCAACAGTTTTAATTAGATATATAACTTTAGTAATTGTTTTATTGCGTGCGAATTGAAACTTACGCATAATGTAAAACATATGCAATATGGGATGGATTTTTGGGTTTGAGAGGCATCCCACATCGAGCATCAATAAAGAAAAAAGAGGGAAAAATCATGTCATTAGACTGGTGGAAACGCGAATTGTTCGGCGGTTGGACGCATTTCTAAGCGGTGTGGCTGCTGATGTTTTTGGGGATACAGGCGGTCGTGTTCGTCTTCAATCCCGACTCATGGCTGGCGAGCATTGCGGCGGTAACGGGCATTTTGTGCGTCGTCTTCGTCGGTAAAGGGAAAATCAGCAATTATTTGTTCGGGCTGATTTCCGTATCGCTGTATGCTTATGTTTCCTATACGTTTAAGCTCTACGGCGAGATGATGCTGAATTTATTGGTGTATGTGCCTGTCCAGTTTGTCGGTTTCGCTATGTGGCGCAGACATATGGCTTTGGGCGAAACGGCAGAAACGGAGGAAGTGAAGGCGAAGGCGTTGACGGTCAGGCAGTGGCTGCTGGTGGTTGCCGTGTCCGTTGTGGGGACTTCGGCATATATCGAATGGCTGCACCACTTAGGCAGCGCGTTGCCGACCCTCGACGGCGGAATGGTCGTCGTGTCGATTGTGGCTCAGGTGTTGATGATTCTGCGCTACCGCGAGCAATGGGCATTGTGGATTGTGGTCAATATCCTGACGATTTCGCTGTGGGCTGCGGCATGGTTGAAAAACGGAGAAACGAGCCTGCCGCTTTTGCTGATGTACGTCATGTATTTGTGCAATTCGGTTTACGGCTATATCAACTGGACGAAGCTGGTAAAACGGCATTCGGGAAAATAATTATCAAGCTTCAAAGGTCGTCTGAAAATCCGGTATCGGGTTTCAGACGACCTTTTGTATATACATGTTAAAATCCGTGTTCCTCAAACATTTCAATATGATGTTATGCATACTTCCGATATTGACACAGACGATACGGCTCACGAATACCATGCCGACAATCCCGATTTTCCTGCCAAAACCGTTGTGGCGACGCTGTTTATCGGCGCGTTTTTCGGCTATCTCAACGACACGCTTTTAAATGTTGCGCTTACGCCGATTATGAAGGACTTCGGTGTCGATAAGACCACCGTCCAATGGCTGACGACGGGCTTTTTGCTGGTGATGGGCGCGTTCACGCCGATTACGGCGGGCGTGATTCAATGGTTTGAAACGCGCAAGATGGTGTTGTTTACGCAGGCGACGTTTCTGGCGGGTTCGCTGATTTGCGCGTTTGCGCCGACTTTCGGGATTCTGGTCGTGGGGCGGATGGTGCAGGCGGTGTCTGCCGCGTTTTTCGTGCCGCTCCTGTTTAACGGCGTTTTGTCGATTTACCCGCCGAACAAACGCGGAACGGCGATGGGCGTGATTACCATGATGTTCACCGCCGCGCCCGCGATAGGGCCGACGCTGTCGGGCATCATCATCGACCACACGCATTGGCGCGTGCTGTTCGGCTTTACCGCGCCGTTTATGCTGGCGGCGATGGCGTTGGTGGGCAAGTATCTGACGGTCAATTTGAGCACCATCAGCCGTCCGAAGATTGATATTTTGTCTGCCGTACTGTCGATTGTTGGCTTCGGCGGGCTGGTGTATGCGAGCAGTAATTTCGCCAGTCTGCCGCTGGCGGAATTTATCCTGCTGTTTGCCGCCTCCGTCGCGCTGGTGGGCTGGTTTGCATACCGCCAGTCCCGCTTGGCGACGCCGCTGCTGAACCTTCGGGCGTTTGAGTATAGGCAGTTCCGCTACTGCGTCGTGATTCTGGCGGGTGCGGTATTCCTGTTTTTAGGTTTGGAACTGCTGATGCCGATGTACACGCAGCAGGTGCTGATGCTGACGGGTACGGCGACGGGGCTGATTTTGATGCCCGCGAGTATCGCCCAAGCGGTTGCCGCGCCTTTGTTCGGCAAACTGCTGGACAAGAAAGGCGGACGGTTTGTCGTGTTGCCCGCCACGGTGATGCTGACGGTGTCGCTGGCGGTGTTGTGGCTGTTTTTGCGGATTGACACGCAAGTCATGATGCTGACCGCCATGTTCACGCTGATGGCGGTGTCCGTCTCCGCCTGCGTAACGGGCGAAACCCACGGCTTGAATGCGTTGCCGAAAAAACTCAATCCCCACGGCGCGGCGATTCTGACCACCATCAACCCGATTGCCGGCGCGATTGGCGCGGCATTTTTCGTCGGCGCGACCAATATCGGCGAGAAACTGTCCTCCGCCGCCTCGCCGCAACAAGCCATGCTCGACGGCATCCATCTGGCAATGGGCAGCGCGCTGGTGTTGGGTGCGGTGATGGTGTTTTTCGCCATGCGCCTGAAGCGGCATCAAACAGAGTCATAGCGCGTACTGAGAATGTGAGGAAAGGTCGTCTGAAACCATGTATTTATAGGTTTCAGACGACCTTTTTGTGTTTTATGGTGGATGAACGTGAGTCCGAGATAAGCAAACAATTTCCCTTTAAATACAAAAAATTTTCTTGATAAGTAAATTCAACGGGCGACGGGTAGGGAGCGGCAATACCTGCCGCGGATTGTAGCGTGGACTTTGCCCACGGGATTGATGGCTTGGTTTCCGAGTCGGGCGATAAATAGTGTTGTTTTTTTCGTGGGCGGAGCCCACGCTACGGCTGGGGCAAGGTCGTCTGAAATCATAGGGTTACGATTTTCAGACGACCTGTTTATATTTAAAACCACATATGACTACATTTTTAAATATTATAGTTTTAATTGTAAATCATGATGTTATTTTAGTTCTGGTCGTCTGAAAAGGGAGTAGGTGGAAAATAGGGCGGTTTGGGCGATTGGGATGCCTATTTTCTTGTTTGAATAAAAATTCCTGATAAATGAATTAATTATATTTGTTTTGAGATGGATTGTTTAAAAACGTTCTGATTGGTTGATAGCGATGTAGGCTTTTTCAGCTAAGGGTTTGGGGTGTTTTGAGGCGGGAGTTTGGGGTTTTGTTTCTGAAGTATTGTTTATTAATGATTGAATTTTTTAAAAATATTTTAGAAAAAGTGTTTGACAGCCTGAAAATTATTTTTTAAATTTGTCCATACTTATAAAAACTACATCGCACTACAAAGGAACCCTATCATGAATCTGCACCAAACTTCTCCGTCTTGTTATAGATTGTCTTCTATCTCTGCCGCATCCGTCGTCGTCTGCTTTTGGGCAGTCGCGGCGGTCTGACGGCTCTTCGCCCGAATCGGGGTTTCCGCATTTCTGCGGACGGTTTGGGTTTTGAAAATTCTGTCTTTCCAGCTTTATTTCCTTTCCGAATTTAAAAATTATTAAAAATTTCTTATACCTCCACCTTAACCGAATTGTTTGTATTGAATTTTTTAACTGATTGTTTTTATTGATTTTGATTTTTTAGACGGCCTGATGGATTTGGGTTTTGAAAGGTCGTCTGAAAACGGTTTTGAAACCATTGTTTCTATTTGAACGGTTCGTTTCAGATTTCGCGGAAACTGGGCCGTTGAGTCGATACTGAAAAAAATCTAATCTACAAAGGAGAATTAACATGAGCCAACTTTCTGCCGGCACCCGTTTCCGCCAAGCTGTGAAGGAGTCGAATCCCCTTGCCGTGGTCGGTTGTGTGAACGCTTATTTTGCGCGGCTGGCGACGCAGAGCGGGTTTAAGGCGGTGTATCTGTCGGGCGGCGGCGTGGCGGCCTGTTCGTGCGGGATTCCGGATTTGGGCATCACCACGATGGAAGATGTGCTGATTGATGCGCGGCGGATTACGGACAATGTGGATACGCCTTTGCTGGTAGACATTGATGTCGGCTGGGGCGGAGCATTCAATATCGCGCGCACGATTCGCAACTTCGAGCGTGCGGGCGTGGCGGCGGTGCATATCGAAGATCAGGTGGCGCAGAAGCGTTGCGGCCATCGTCCGAACAAGGCCATTGTTTCTAAAGATGAAATGGTTGACCGCATTAAAGCCGCCGTGGATGCGCGCGTGGATGAGAATTTCGTGATTATGGCGCGGACGGACGCGCTGGCGGTGGAAGGTTTGGATGCCGCCATCGAGCGGGCGCAGGCTTGCGTGGAAGCGGGCGCGGACATGATTTTCCCCGAAGCGATGACGGATTTGGCGATGTACCGGCAATTTGCGGATGCGGTGAAAGTGCCCGTGTTGGCGAACATTACCGAATTCGGCGCGACGCCGCTTTATACGCAGCGCGAGCTGGCGGACAACGGCGTGTCGCTGGTGCTGTATCCGCTCTCGTCGTTCCGCGCCGCGAGCAAGGCCGCGCTGAATGTTTATGAGGCGATTATGCGCGACGGCACGCAGGCGGCGGTGGTCGATACCATGCAGACCCGCGCCGAGCTTTACGAGCATTTGAATTACCACGACTTCGAACAGAAGCTGGATAAATTGTTTCAGAAGTAAAAACCGTTTTCAGACGACCCTCAACCTTGAATAGGTCGTCTGAAAGCCCAAAACCCATAAAAACACAAAGGAGAAATACCATGACTGCAACCCCCGAAACCCCGACCTTCAAACCGAAAAAATCCGTCGCCCTCTCCGGCGTGGCGGCGGGCAATACCGCGCTGTGTACCGTCGGCCGCACCGGCAACGATTTGAGCTACCGCGGTTACGACATCCTTGATTTGGCGCAGAAATGCGAGTTTGAAGAAGTCGCCTACCTGCTGATTCACGGTCATCTGCCCAACAAATTCGAACTCGCCGCCTACAAAGCCAAGCTCAAATCCATGCGCGGCCTGCCTATCCGCGTGATTAAAGTGTTGGAAAGCCTGCCCGCGCACACGCATCCGATGGACGTCATGCGTACCGGCGTGTCCATGCTCGGCTGCGTTCATCCCGAACGCGAAAGCCACCCCGAAAGCGAAGCGCGCGATATTGCGGACAAACTCATCGCCAGCCTCGGCAGCATCCTGCTTTACTGGTATCAATATTCGCACAACGGCAAACGCATCGACGTCGAAAGCAAGGAGGACACCATCGGCGGCCACTTCCTGCACCTGTTGCACGGCAAACGCCCGACCGAATCGCAGGTGAAAGCCATGCACGTTTCGCTGATTCTGTATGCGGAACACGAGTTCAACGCCTCCACCTTCACCGCCCGCGTGATTGCCGGTACGGGTTCGGACATGTATTCCTGCATCACCGGAGCCATCGGTGCGCTCAAAGGCCCGAAACACGGCGGCGCAAACGAAGTTGCCTACGACATCCAAAAACGCTACCGCAACGCCGACGAAGCCGAAGCCGACATCCGCGAACGCATCGCCCGCAAAGAAATCGTTATCGGGTTCGGCCATCCGGTTTACACCATTTCCGACCCGCGCAACGTCGTGATTAAAGAAGTGGCGCGCGGTTTGAGCCGGGAAGCGGGCGACATGCGCCTCTTCGACATCGCCGAGCGCTTGGAGAGCGTGATGTGGGAAGAGAAAAAAATGTTCCCGAACTTGGACTGGTTCTCCGCCGTGTCCTATCAGAAACTCGGCGTCCCGACCGCCATGTTCACGCCGCTGTTTGTGATTTCGCGCTCCACCGGCTGGGCGGCGCACGTCCTCGAACAGCGCAAAGACGGCAAAATCATCCGTCCGAGCGCGAACTACACCGGCCCTGAAGACTTGGCGTTTGTGGAGATTGAAGAACGCTGAGACGGACCACAACCGTAGGAGGCGCCAATCGGATTTCAGACGACGTGTAGCGTGGGCGTTGCTCGCGAAAAACCGAATCCTGCCTACGGTTCCGCTTTTCAGACGACCTGTTGGAATATGCGAGAGAGAGAAGGTCGTCTGAAAAACCAGCCGCAACGTCTGCCGTCATTCCCGCCCCCGCCTAAGCGAGGACAGGCCGCGGCGGGAATGGCGGAGGCAGCGCGGCAACTTTCTGAAATAAAGGCGTTTGATTATCAAGAGGTAAATAAAGATTTTGGAGGGATTTTCTTTTCGAAAAACAATAATGTAACTATGTGGAAAGTATTATGGAGTAAATATGAAGCTGCCTGATTTACTGATGGGAATATTTTTGGCAGTTTCTGCAGCCCTTCTGAATGCAACTATCGGTATATTCAGTAAGGTATTAATGGAGCAGGGCTTGTCTGTTCAGCATATTGCATTTTTGAAAACTTTGACAGGTTTTGTGTTTATCAGCATTTTGCTTTGCCGTACCGGTTTTACCAGACAGATTGCGGATATTTCAAAAAAGAAAGAGGCAATCTTGCCGTTGCTGTTAAAAGTAGCAATTTGTGCTTTTTTCGGAATTTACACTTTGTTTTTCTTTGAAACCACCGCTTATCAATACGGTAATGCTGCGAATGTAGTAGTTGTATTAATGGCATCGGCTGCTGTATCTGCCTTGATATTGGACAGCATACTATTAGACGAACGTATTTATATTTCTTCAGTCGTCGGTGTGGGTTTGGCAGTATCGGGGATCGCGGTGATTTCTTGGACTGGAGAAGGAAATTTAGGGTTGATTCTGAATGCCGCACTGGCGGGCTCGGGTTACGGTTGTTTTTCCGTTTTGATTAAAAAATTCGGCTTAAACGGCGGTATTTATTTGACACGGATCTTGATGTTTTTTGGAAGTATTTTTTTGTTTATCCCTTCATTGGAAGGTATTGAGGATATACATTGGCAATGGTCTTTGATTCCGCCACTCTTGGCACTGTCTTTATTGCCGACGATTTTAGGATTTTATTGTACAACTAAAGCATTGGATTATTTGAGTGCCGCGAAGGTGCAGGTAACTGAATTGGCCGAGCCATTATTTGCCGCCGTACTGGCTTGGATGTTTTTGAATGAAATACCGGAAGGACGCTTCTTTGTCGGCGCTATTCTGATTATTGCCGGTATTGTGTCTATCAATGGATTGTATAGACCATTGTTGAAGCGAGTTGAATAGTTTTTATTTCCCAAGATTTCAGACGACCCCTTCAAAAACGTCGTCTGAAACCCCAAACCACAAGAAAAATAGATCCACAGGAGAACTGAACATGGCTGCCAACCAACGTTACCGCAAACCGCTGCCCGGTACGGATTTGGAATACTACGACGCGCGTGCGGCGTGTGAGGACATCAAGCCCGGCTCTTACGACAAGCTGCCTTACACGAGCCGCATTTTGGCGGAGAACTTGGTCAACCGCGCGGACAAGGTCGATTTGCCGACGCTGCAAAGCTGGCTGGGCCAGCTGATAGAAGGCAAGCAGGAAATCGATTTTCCGTGGTATCCCGCGCGGGTGGTGTGCCACGATATTCTGGGACAGACCGCGCTGGTGGATTTGGCGGGTTTGCGCGATGCGATTGCAGAGAAGGGCGGCGATCCAGCCAAAGTGAATCCGGTGGTGCAGACGCAGCTCATCGTCGATCATTCGCTGGCGGTGGAGTGCGGCGGCTACGACCCCGATGCGTTCCGCAAAAACCGCGAAATCGAAGACCGCCGCAACGAAGACCGTTTCCACTTTATCAACTGGACGAAAACCGCTTTTGAAAATGTGGATGTGATTCCGGCGGGCAACGGCATCATGCACCAAATCAATCTGGAAAAAATGTCGCCCGTCGTCCAAGTCAAAAACGGCGTGGCGTTTCCCGACACCTGCGTCGGCACGGACTCGCACACGCCGCACGTTGACGCGCTGGGCGTGATTTCCGTGGGCGTGGGCGGTTTGGAAGCGGAAACCGTGATGCTGGGGCGCGCGTCCATGATGCGCCTGCCCGATATTGTCGGCGTGGAGCTGACGGGCAAACGGCAGGCGGGCATTACGGCGACGGATATTGTGTTGGCGCTGACCGAGTTTTTGCGTAAAGAGCGCGTGGTCGGGGCGTTTGTCGAATTTTTCGGCGAGGGCGCGAGAAGCCTGTCCATCGGCGACCGCGCGACCATTTCCAACATGACGCCGGAGTTCGGCGCGACTGCCGCCATGTTCGCCATCGACGAGCAAACCATTGATTATTTGAAACTGACCGGACGCGACGACGCGCAGGTGAAATTGGTGGAAACCTACGCCAAAACCGCAGGGCTGTGGGCGGACGATCTGAAAACCGCCGTTTATCCGCGCGTGTTGAAGTTTGATTTGAGCAGCGTAACGCGCAATATGGCAGGCCCGAGCAACCCGCACGCGCGTTTTGCCACCGTCGACTTGGCGGCGAAAGGGCTGGCGAAGCCCTACGAAGAGCCTTCAGACGGCCTCATGCCCGACGGCGCGGTCATCATCGCCGCGATTACCAGTTGCACCAACACTTCCAACCCGCGCAACGTCGTTGCCGCCGCGCTCTTGGCGCGCAACGCCAACCGCTTCGGGCTGAAACGCAAACCGTGGGTCAAAACCTCGTTCGCCCCCGGCTCGAAAGTGGCGGAAATCTATTTGAAAGAAGCGGGCCTGCTGCCCGAAATGGAAAAACTCGGCTTCGGCATCGTCGCCTTCGCCTGCACCACCTGCAACGGCATGAGCGGCGCGCTCGACCCGAAAATCCAGCAGGAAATCATAGACCGCGATTTGTACGCCACCGCCGTACTGTCGGGCAACCGCAACTTCGACGGCCGCATCCACCCGTATGCGAAACAGGCTTTCCTCGCTTCGCCCCCGCTGGTGGTGGCATACGCTGTCGCGGGCAGCATCCGTTTCGATATTGAAAACGACGTACTCGGCGTTTCAGACGACGGCAAAGAAATCCGCCTGAAAGACATCTGGCCGACCGATGAAGAAATCGATGCCGTCGTTGCCGAATATGTGAAACCGCAGCAGTTCCGCGATGTGTATGTGCCGATGTTCGACACCGGCAAAGCGCAAAAAGCACCCAGTCCGCTGTACGACTGGCGTCCGATGTCCACCTACATCCGCCGTCCGCCCTATTGGGAAGGCGCGCTGGCGGGCGAACGCAGCCTGACGGGAATGCGCCCCTTGGCGATTCTGCCCGACAACATCACCACCGACCACATTTCGCCTTCCAACGCGATTCTGGCGGCGAGTGCGGCAGGCGAATATCTGGCGAAAATGGGTTTGCCCGAAGAAGACTTCAATTCCTACGCCACCCACCGCGGCGACCACCTCACCGCCCAACGCGCGACTTTCGCCAATCCCAAATTGTTTAACGAAATGGTGAAAAACGAAGACGGCAGCGTGCGCCAAGGCTCGCTCGCCCGCGTCGAACCCGAAGGCGAAACCATGCGCATGTGGGAAGCCATCGAAACCTATATGAACCGCAAACAGCCGCTCATCATCATCGCCGGCGCGGACTACGGCCAAGGCTCCAGCCGCGACTGGGCGGCGAAAGGCGTGCGGCTGGCGGGCGTGGAAGCCATCGCCGCCGAAGGTTTCGAGCGCATCCACCGCACCAACCTCATCGGCATGGGCGTCTTGCCGCTGCAATTCAAACCCGGCACCAACCGCCACACCCTGCAACTGGACGGCACGGAAACCTACGACGTGGTCGGCGAACGCAAACCGCGCGGCGACCTGACCCTCGTCATCCACCGCAAAAACGGCGAAACCGTCGAAGTCCCCGTTACCTGCCGCCTCGATACCGCAGAGGAAGTGCTGGTGTACGAAGCCGGCGGCGTGCTGCAACGGTTTGCACAGGATTTTTTGGAAGGGAACGCGGCTTAGAGGTCGTCTGAAAAGCTAAATCAAAAACAAGGAGAAACAGAATGCCGCAAATCAAAATCCCCGCCGTTTACTACCGCGGCGGCACATCAAAAGGCGTGTTTTTCAAACGCTCCGACCTGCCCGAAACGGCGCGGGAAGCGGGCAGCGCGCGCGACAAAATCCTGTTGCGCGTACTCGGCAGCCCCGACCCCTACGGCAAGCAGATAGACGGTTTGGGCAACGCCAGTTCGTCCACCAGCAAGGCGGTAATTTTGGACAAGTCCGAACGCGCCGGCCACGATGTCGATTACCTTTTCGGACAAGTTTCCATCGACAAGCCTTTCGTCGATTGGAGCGGCAACTGCGGCAACCTCACCGCCGCCGTGGGTGCGTTCGCCATCGAACAGGGCTTGGTCGATAAAGCCAAAATCCCTTCAGACGGCATTTGCACGGTGAAAATCTGGCAGAAAAACATCGGCAAAACCATCATCGCCCATGTTCCGATGCAAAACGGCGAAGTCTTGGAAACGGGCGATTTCGAGCTGGACGGTGTTACCTTTCCCGCCGCCGAAGTGCAAATCGAATTCCTCGACCCCGCCGACGGTGAAGGCAGCATGTTTCCGACCGGCAATCTGGTGGACGAGCTGGATGTTCCCGACATAGGTCGTCTGAAAGCCACGCTTATCAACGCGGGCATTCCGACCGTTTTCCTGACCGCCGCCGACTTGGGCTACACAGGCAAAGAGTTGCAGGACGACATCAACAACGATGCCGCCGCGCTGGAAAAATTCGAGAAAATCCGCGCTTACGGTGCGCTGAAAATGGGCTTGATTAACGACGTGTCCGAAGCCGCCGCCCGCGCGCACACGCCGAAAGTTGCCTTCGTCGCGCCCGCCGCCGGTTACACCGCCTCCAGCGGCAAAACCGTGAACGCCGCCGACATCGATTTGCTGGTACGCGCCCTGAGCATGGGCAAACTGCACCATGCCATGATGGGCACCGCCTCGGTCGCCATCGCCGCTGCTGCTGCCGTCCCCGGCACGCTGGTCAACCTCGCCGCAGGCGGCGGAACGCGCAACGAAGTGCGCTTCGGCCATCCTTCCGGCACATTGCGCGTCGGCGCGGCGGCAGAGTGTTCAGACGGCATCTGGGCAGTGAAAAAAGCCGTCATGAGCCGCAGCGCGCGCGTGATTATGGAAGGGCGGGTGCGCGTTCCCGATGATTGTTTTTGAAATCATGTAGGACGGACATCACTGTCCACTGTTTCAGACGACATTTGATAAAGGATTGCAATAAAGCCGAATAACCTAACCGCCGTCATTCCCGCGCAGGCGGGAATCCACAGTCGATATTCTGTTTCCTGATTTTTATCAGAGCTTGCTTGTGAGCAAATATGGATTTCCGCCTGCGCGGGAATGACGATAGAAAATGCGGCATACGCTTTGCCCAAAGAGGTCGTCTGAAACACACCCCGCCCAACGCCCATCCTTTTTCAGACGACCCCACCAAAAAAAACAACCACAAACTACAAGGAGAAACATCATGTCCGACCAACTCATCCTCGTCCTGAACTGCGGCAGTTCCTCGCTCAAAGGCGCCGTTATCGACCGCAAAAGCGGCAGCGTCGTCCTAAGCTGTCTCGGCGAACGCCTGACCACGCCCGAAGCCGTCATCACCTTCAACAAAGACGGCAACAAACGCCAAGTTCCCCTGACCGGACGCAACTGCCACGCCGGCGCGGTGGGTATGCTGTTGAACGAACTGGAAAAACACGGCTTGCACGACCGCATCAAAGCCATCGGCCACCGCATCGCCCACGGCGGCGAAAAATATCACGAGTCCGTCCTCATCGACCAAGACGTCCTCGACGAGTTGAAAGCCTGCATCCCGCTTGCCCCGCTGCACAACCCCGCCAACATCAGCGGCATCCTCGCCGCGCAGGAACACTTCCCCGGCCTGCCCAACGTCGGCGTGATGGACACCTCGTTCCACCAAACCATGCCCGAACGCGCCTACACCTACGCCGTGCCGCGCGAATTACGCAAAAAATACGCCTTCCGCCGCTATGGCTTCCACGGCACCAGCATGCGCTACGTCGCCCCCGAAGCCGCGCGGATTTTGGGCAAACCGCTGGAAGATTTGCGTATGATCGTCGCCCACCTCGGCAACGGCGCGTCCATCACCGCCATCCGAAACGGCAAATCCGTCGATACCAGCATGGGCTTCACCCCCATCGAAGGCCTCGTCATGGGCACCCGTTGCGGCGACATCGACCCCGGCGTGTACAGCTACCTGACCGCCCACGCCGGCATGAACATCGAGCAAGTCGATGAAATGCTGAACAAAAAATCAGGATTGCTCGGCATCTCCGAACTCTCCAACGACTGCCGCACCCTCGAAATCGCCGCTGACGAAGGCCACGAAGGCGCACACCTCGCCCTCGAAGTCATGACCTACCGCCTTGCCAAATACATCGCCTCGATGTCGGTCGCCTGCGGCGGCATAGACGCACTCGTCTTCACCGGCGGCATTGGCGAAAACTCCCGCAACATCCGCGCCAAAACCGTCGCCTACCTCGACTATTTGGGTCTGCACATCGACACCAAAGCCAACATGGAAAAACGCTACGGCAACTCAGGCATTATCAGCCCGACAGGTTCTACCCCCGCCGTTTTGGTGGTGCCGACCAACGAAGAGCTGATGATTGCCCTCGACACCGCCGCACTGGCAGGCTTTTTGCAAGAAGCAGGTTAGGGGTTGAGGCAATACGTTGTTGAAATAACAATGAAATAGAAAAGAGGTCGTCTGAAAGATAGGTTTCAGACGACCTCTTTGTTTGGAAAGACGATCTTATGCTTTTCTTTGTTATTTGGAAGAGAACTAAGAGGGTAGGGGATGTTTTTCAGCTTAAAAGCAAGGTTATGAAACAGATACTTTCCCGACTCAGGAAAAAGTTAAATTTTAGGAATAAATGTTTATTATGTTAATTTGAAATATTGAAATAGTTTCATGAGAAATTAAAAGAGGTAAGTAAGCAACAATGAAACGTAATTCAGATATGTTTTACATTCCGTATGGGATTAGAATGCCTGTAAATTATTCTTTAATAATCATTCTATTGAGTAAATAAAAATGACAATAAATTATTAAAGGGATGGTTTGTCATATTTCATTTAAAATAGTTACTTGATTGAGTAATGGTGCGGATATAGAATGCCCGGTTCCCTATATCTTATTTGACGTTTAAATTAAATCAATAAGATATTATTATTTAATAAACATAAAATAATATTCGATATTAGGTTTTTTGCGAATCCTTAGATTGATCTTGTTTTTGAAATCAAGGTAAATCGGAGCGGCTACGGATTTATCCAAGATTCGGATGTTAGTTTTGTAGAAAGCCTATTAGTTTAATACTCGGGTAAATTAAATCATGGAAACAAAGTCAGCAAACGGCGGGCAAACTCCCAGCACATCGGGCAAACCGGTCAAAATGCCGAACAGGCGCAAGCGGAATATGGCAGTGGTTACGCTGCTATTTGTTTTGGCGGCTATTGGCGTGGCATTTGCTTATGTTTTGTTTTGGCAGCACGAAGAAACAACTGAAGACGCATATGTTGCGGGATATTTGGTTCAGATTACGCCGCAAGTCGGCGGGACAGTGCGCAAAGTCATGTTTGACGACACGGATGTTGTGAAAAAAGGCGATGTTTTGGTTACTCTGGACGACAGTGATTTCCAGCTGGCGTATGACAGGGCGCAAAACGAGCTGATTCAGGCAATCCGTCAAAACAAGCAGCAGACGGCAGTCAATTCCCAGGCGAAAGCGCAAGTGTTGCTGCGTAAAGCCGATTTGGCACGCGCTCAGGCAGATTTGCGGCGCCGGGAGGCCCTGTCCGGTACGGATGCCATTTCCGGTGAGGAGTTGAGTCATGCCCGGGCGGCGGTCGTTCAGGCGCAAGCAGCATTGAAAGCAGTGGAAGCGGAAGAGGCTTCGGCTCAGGCTGCGTTGGGTAACAATATTCCAGTGCGCGAGCAACCTGCCGTTCAAACAGCAGTGAGCAAGATTAAAGATGCCTGGCTGAATTTGCAGCGTACACAAATCCGCGCGCCTATGGGCGGGCAGATTGCCAAACGCAATGTCCAAGTCGGACAGAGAATTTCGCAAGGCGCGGCGCTGATGGCAGTTGTTCCCCTGACGGATTTGTGGGTGGATGCCAATTTCAAAGAATCGCAATTACGGAAAATGAAAATCGGACAGCCTGTGGAAATGACTGCCGATTTGTACGGTAAAAAAGTGGTTTACCACGGTAAAGTCATGGGCTTGTCCGCAGGGACGGGCAGCGCGTTTTCACTTTTGCCGCCGCAAAACGCAACGGGCAACTGGATTAAAGTCGTTCAGCGTGTACCGGTCAGAATCAGCCTGGATCCTAACGAATTGAAAGCAAACCCCTTGCGCGTCGGTCTTTCTATGACAGTCAAAGTCGATATTGCCGAAGCGGGTTCGGGCAAGCCGATGACGGCGGCCGCCGTGAAAAATTCGGCAGCCCCGGAAACGGACAGCGTAGATTGGGCGGCGGCTAATGCATTAATCGATAAGATTTTTGAAAAATACGCCAAATAACCTGTTTCAGACGACCTTCGGTATCCCGACAGGTCGTCTGAAACGTTCATATCCGGCAAATTAGTGAAATAAGTAGTGCGATCAGGATGAGGGACTTGCTCATTCTGTTTCAAGAGAAAGTCGATACGGCAAACCCCGCCTAGGTTAAAAGCGGGAATGGCAATGTCGGCAGTGAAGGAAGATTTTGATGAATTATCCGCCGTTGACAGGCATCAGGTTGGTCTTGGTTACATTGTCGCTGAGCCTTGCCGTCTTTATGGAAGTATTGGATACGACGATTGCCAATGTTGCCGTCCCCGTTATTGCCGGTGATTTGGGTGCGGCAACGACTCAGGGAACGTGGGTGATTACATCATTTGCCGTGGCAAATGCCATTTCCGTACCGCTGACAGGGTTTCTTGCGAAGCGGGTGGGTGAAGTGCGGCTGTTTGTCGGATCGGTCATCGGCTTCGTGATTACATCTTGGCTGTGCGGTATTTCACCGAATTTGCAAACCTTGGTGTTCTTCCGTATTTTGCAGGGTTTTGTCGCAGGACCGCTGATTCCTTTGTCCCAAAGCCTCCTGATGGCATCTTACCCGCCGGAGAAGCGGACTTTGGCATTGGCACTCTGGGCAATGACAGTCGTGGTCGCCCCTGTTTTAGGGCCGATTTTCGGTGGCTGGATTTCGGACAACTGGCATTGGGGTTGGATATTCTTCATCAATATTCCCATCGGCATTTTGTCTGCGTTAATTGCCTGGCAGCAACTGCGCGACCGTGAAACCGATACGGTTAAAACGCCTATTGATTACACGGGGCTGATTTTGATGATCGTCGGTATCGGCTCGTTGCAAATGATGTTGGACAGGGGGAAAGAGCTCGATTGGTTCGCATCGGGTGAAATTATCGTATTGGCAGTCATTGCAACAGTATGTCTGACTTATTTCATCGTTTGGGAATTGGATGAAAAATATCCGATTGTCGATTTGTCTTTGTTTAAAAACCGCAACTTCACCATCGGCGTCTTGACGACTTCGCTCGGGTTTATGGTGTATATGGGCACGTTGACGCTTTTGCCGCTGGTGTTGCAGTCCAACCTCGGTTATACCGCCACATGGGCGGGATTGGCGGCTGCGCCTATCGGATTTCTGCCGATTTTCCTATCTCCTTTGATAGGGCGGTTCGGCAATAAAATCGATATGCGCCTGTTGGTTACCGGTAGTTTTTTGATGTTTGCCTTTACTTTTCATTGGCGGACGGATTTTTATGCAGGAATGGACATGAGCAACGTTGTCTGGCCGCAGTTTTGGCAGGGTTTGGGTGTGGCCATGTTCTTCCTGCCGCTGACTACCATTACTCTGTCGCACATGAAAGGTCCGCAAATCGCATCGGCAAGCAGTTTGTCGAATTTTCTGCGTGTCTTTATGGGTGGTGTCGGTGTGTCTGTCGTCAGTACCATGTGGGAGCGGAGGGAGGCTTTACATCATACGCAACTGACCGAACATATCACGCCGTATTCTCCGGATACCGCCGAAGCAGTCCGTCAGATGGCGGAAGCGGGTTTGAACGGAGAGCAGGCAGTCGGTCTGATAAACAGTACCATTACCCAACAGGGTTTTATCGTTGGCTCGAATGAGATATTTTTGGCGGGCAGTATCTTGTTCATTATCATGATTCCCATTATTTGGCTGGCGAAGCCGCCTTTCCATCACGACGGAGGCGGAGGAGGGCATTGATGAGTGTTGCTGCGGAAGGAACTGGAATCGCTAATTCGAGAGAAAAGGTCGTCTTAAAACGGTAACGACAGTTTCAGACGACCTTTTCATATGCAGAAGCTTTGGAAATCCGCTATAATTTCGCCTCATTCATTTCGCGGTCAAAGCGTTTCGCGAAAACAACATTTGGAAGATTTATCCCGACAGGCAGTCGGTTTTTTGTCAAAATGCTTGAACTAACGCTGTTTTTTATGGTATAAATCGCGTTTTACTATTTTAGAAGTTTGGAGACTAACCATGGCACGAGTTTGCAAAGTGACCGGTAAGCGCCCGATGTCTGGCAACAATGTATCACACGCCAACAACAAAACCAAACGTCGTTTTTTGCCTAACTTGCAATCACGTCGTTTCTGGGTAGAAAGTGAAAACCGCTGGGTTCGCCTGCGCGTTTCTAACGCTGCATTGCGTACCATCGACAAAGTAGGCATTGATGTCGTATTGGCTGATTTGCGTGCTCGCGGCGAAGCTTAATTTAAACCGTTAATTAAGGATTACTGCAATGCGCGATAAAATCAAACTGGAATCCAGTGCTGGTACTGGTCATTTCTACACCACTACCAAAAACAAACGCACTATGCCCGGTAAATTGGAAATCAAAAAATTTGATCCGGTTGCCCGTAAACATGTTATTTACAAAGAAACCAAATTGAAATAATCCGGTTTCTGGAAAATGGAAAAGCCTCTGTCGGATAGGGGCTTTTTTATTTGGAACCTTATATGTTCAAAGTTGCTGTGGAAAATATAGTGGATTAACTTTAAACCAGTACGGCGTTGCCTCGCCTTGCCGTACTATCTGTACTGTCTGCGGTTTCGTCACCTTGTCCTGATTTAAAGTTAATCCACTATATATAAAAGGTCGTCTGAAAAGCATTTCAGACGACCTTTTGATGTGTTTAAACGGATTAGCCGGTCAGTTGTTTGGTAATCAGTTTTTTCAGCGGCGGGAAGTTGTTGCTGGCGCGCAATACCAAGCCGCGCAGGATTTTGGCAGGCGCGGTTTCATTGGTAAAGAGTTTGAGCAGCATATTGGTGCCGTGGTAAATCGGCTGGGCATGGAGCATATGCTTGGTGCTGTATTTTTCCAGCAGGCTGGTGGCGCCGATGTCTTGACCGCGTTGTTCTGCTTCGAGAACCAGTTTTGCCAAGAGGTCCGCGCTGGATAGACCTAAGTTGAAACCGTGTGCGGTAACAGGGTGCATACCTACGGCGGCGTCGCCGATTAAGGCGCTGCGTTTGCCATAGAAGCGTTGGGCAATCATGCCGACCAAGGGGTAGTTGTGAATGGTGCTGACCAATTCCATGTCGCCCAAACGGCCTTTGAGTTGCTCTTTGACGCTGGCTGCCAATTCTTCGGGAGACATTTTTTTGATGGTGTCTGCCTTGTCGCTATCGACGGTAATGACTGTGTTGGTCAGATGTTCTTCCAAGGGCAGCAGGGCGATGGTGCGGCCGTAGTGGAAGCATTCGTAAGCGGTATGCTGGTTGGACAGGGTATGCTTCATGCGGCAGACAAACATGGTGCGACTGTAATCGTGCATATCGGAGGAAATGCCCAGTTGTCGGCGGGTTTGGGAAAAACGGCTGTCTGCTGCCAAGAGTAGGCGGCCGCTCAAAACTTCGCCGTTTTCCAAGATGACTTGGGCTTCATCTTCGGAAGTTTTGACTTCTTTGACGCCCGTACCGGTCAGAATGGTAACGTTTTCCAGTTTGGATACGACTTCATAAGCGGCTTTGCGGATATTGTGGTTTGAAATCAGATAACCTAAGCAGTCGGCAGGTTCGCCGCGCGCTTGGGTCGGTTGCGGGAAGTGGAGTTGGTAATCGGACTGCCCGTTCAAGACTTTTGCATCGCGTAAGGGGTAAATTTCGTCTTTCGGAATCAAATCCCACATGCCCAAGCGTTGCATAATTTCGCGGGACAGGTGGGTTAGCGCGATTTCCCTGCCGTCGTAAGGCGGATTTTGCAAAACCTCCAGGGGGCTTTTTTCAATCAGGGTAACTTTTAAACCGCTTCCGGCCAGTTCGGCTGCAAAGCTGAGTCCTGCCGGTCCCGCACCTACGACGAGAATATCGCTGTGTAAGCTCATAAGGCATCCTTTTTATTTGATGAAATGGAGGTTCAGGGGATCTTGGAGTAAGGTCGTCTGAAAAAAGAACTGGGTGTGATTATAGCAAAATAGATGGAGAAAAAAGAGAGATGCAAATGACTGGGGGAAATTTTACTTTGGTCTTAATGTAAATCAAGAATTCGGTAATGCCGGATTGCAGATGGTGGGTATTCAATACGACATATTTTGCAGTGATGGCCTCGCCAACAGGAATCGAACCTGTATTTTACGCTTAGGAGGCATACGTTCTATCCGTTGAACTATGGCGAGCGTGTTAAACTTTTCCTGCAATAAACGATAATAATCCTGCGGCAATCAGCGGACCGACCGGAATGCCGCCCATAAACGCCACACCGATAACCGTACCGATCAAAAGACCTGTTACCAAAACAGGTTGTTCGCTCATCAGCGGTACGCCGCGCCCTGCCAGCCAGGCGACAAGGATGCCGATTAATACGGCGGCAATCATTTTAAAATTGACAAACTCCGACAGCGGTGGAATTTGAACCTTCCCTGAAACCAGTGGACTTAAAACCCCGATTGTCAGCAAAATAATCCCAAAATGCAAGCCGTGTTTTTCCATGAAAGGAATATATTGCGACAAAGCAGTCTGCTGCATTAACAGCAAAATTGCTGCTGAAATCGTAATCGAGTTGTTGTTGCTGACGACGCCGAGAAAAATCAGCGTCACCAAAAACATCGGGACGAAATTGAAATTCATCGGATTTAAGAAACCCGTGCCAATGATTCCTCAGCCAACTGAATCATCGCCTGCTTGACTTCGCTGTCGGGCAATACTGCCAAAGAAGCCACAGCTTGCTCAACGGCTTTTCGTGCTTCGGAAATCGAATAAGTCAGCGCATCGGAATGGACAACATAATCATGGATTTTTTGGAAACTGCCGCGATCCGCATTTTCCAAAGCGTGGCGCACATCGTCCGCCACTTGTTTCGAACCGTTGCGCATCAGATAAATCAGCGGCAAAGTCGGTTTGCCTTCTGCCAAATCGTCGCCGACGTTTTTACCGATTTCTTCGGTTTCGCCCGAATAATCCAAAACATCATCAATAATTTGGAACGCTGTACCGACATACATGCCGTAGTCTTTCAACGCCTGCTCATGTTCGGGGGACGCATTGCCCAAAATCGCACCAACCTGCGCGGCCGCTTCAAACAATTTGGCCGTTTTATATTGAATCACTTGAACATATTGCGCTTCAGTAATATCGGTATTGCCGATGTTCATCAGCTGCATGACCTCGCCTTCGGCAATAATATTGGTTGCATCCGCCATGACTTCCAAAATGCGCATACTGCCGGAATCAACCATCAATTGGAAAGCGCGCGTATACAAAAAGTCGCCGACCAACACCGCCGCCGCGTTGCCGAACAGATTATTCGCCGTTTCGCGTCCGCGGCGCAAATCGCTTTCATCGACAACATCGTCATGCAGCAGGGTTGAAGTGTGGATAAATTCCACCATTGCCGCCAAAGCATACAGCTTATCTCCATCATAACCGACCGACTTACCTGCCAAAATCGTCATAATTGGACGCAGACGCTTACCGCCGGCGCTGATAATATAAGTACCGATTTGCGAAATCAGCGCAACATCAGACTGAACCGCTTGGTTGATCACCTCATTGACCCGTGAAAGGTCTTCAGGCAGATGGCGTTGGAAATAAGGCAGGTTTTCGAGCATAACACATTCTCAGTCGGCAAAATGAAGCAGGCTTGCCGTATAAATAAATGGGTTGGGTATAAGGCGGAAATAATATTGCCGCATAAAAAATATCGGCAATCCAACGCGCGATTATAGCAGCAAAGCCCGTTTGACACATCTTTCAGACGACTCTGACCCCACAAACGAAATAAACTTTGACAAAACAGGCAAATAGCAATAGAATGCTACGTTTCGCACAATGGTGTGCGGGATATTAACCATAATTCTCATGGAGTTGAGTATGTACGCGGTCGTAAAAACCGGCGGCAAACAATATAAAGTTGCCGTTGGCGAAAAATTGAAAGTAGAACAGATACCAGCCGAACTCGACAGCCAAATCGAACTGACCGAAGTTTTGATGATTGCTGACGGCGAATCTGTAAAAGTTGGCGCTCCTTTCATTGAAGGCGCAAAAGTAACAGCTAAAGTAGTAGCTCATGGTCGCGGCGAGAAAGTACGCATTTTCAAAATGCGCCGCCGTAAACACTACCAAAAACGCCAAGGCCACCGCCAAAATTTCACCCAAATCGAAATCGTGGCAATCGCCTAATTTTTGAAACTTAGGAGTATTACAAATGGCAAGTAAAAAAGCAGGCGGTAGCACCCGCAACGGTCGCGATTCAGAAGCCAAACGCTTGGGCGTAAAAGCCTACGGCAACGAGCTGATTCCGGCAGGTTCCATCATCGTCCGCCAACGCGGTACCAAATTCCACGCCGGCGACAACGTAGGCATGGGCAAAGACCACACTTTGTTCGCCAAAGTTGACGGTTATGTTGAATTCAAAACCAAAGGCGCGCTGAACCGTAAAACGGTCAGCATCCGTCCTTACACCGGTTCTGAAGAATAATCCGAGTTTGTCGTGATATTGAAAAAGCCGTATTTCTTAGGGAATACGGCTTTTTTGTTTGTATGGGTTGAGTGGTTTTACAGATCGGCATTAGCTGGGTCATTTGGTTTTTGATACGACACCTGTCATCAGCCGTCATTCAGTCTCTTTCTGCATAAGGACAAATTGTGGCGAGAATTTGCTTTTGAATTCCGGAAACCTTTTTCAAATACCTGTTTCTTGGAATTTTGATGAATTCCTGCCTGTCTGAGAATAGCTGCGGAGGATAGGTACTGCAGCAAAAATGAAGCAGATCGGTTTATATACCCAAAATTTCAGGTTTCCAATAAAACCAAAAGGTCGTCTGAAAACTTTTCAGACGACCTTTTTATCAACTGTAAATCTCAGCCCCTTTCTTCACAAACTCGACCGCTTTTTCCTCCATGCCCTGCCGTTGGGCTTTTTGCTTGTCAGCGTAGTCGCGCACTTCCTGCGTGATTTTCATCGAGCAGAATTTGGGGCCGCACATTGAGCAGAAGTGGGCGATTTTCGCGCCTTCGGCGGGCAGGGTTTCGTCGTGGAAGCTTTCGGCGCGTTCGGGGTCGAGGCTTAAGCGGAATTGGTCGCGCCAGCGGAACTCGAAACGCGCCTTGCTCAGGGCGTTGTCGCGCAACTGTGCGCCCGGCCAGCCTTTGGCAAGGTCGGCGGCGTGGGCGGCGAGTTTGTAGGTGATGATGCCGGTGCGCACGTCTTCTTTGTCGGGCAGGCCGAGATGCTCTTTCGGGGTAACGTAGCAGAGCATGGCTGTGCCGTACCAGCCGATATTGGTCGCGCCTATGCCCGAAGTGATGTGGTCGTAGCCGGGGGCGATGTCGGTAACGAGCGGGCCGAGTGTGTAGAAAGGCGCTTCAAAGCAGTGTTGCAGCTCTTCGGTCATGTTTTCTTTGACGCGTTGCAACGGGACATGGCCGGGGCCTTCGATCATGACTTGTACGTCGTGTTCCCACGCTTTGGCGGTCAATTCGCCCAAGGTGTGCAGCTCGGCAAATTGGGATTCGTCGTTGGCATCGGCAATGCAGCCGGGGCGCAGGCCGTCGCCGAGGCTGAACGACACGTCGTAGGCTTTCATGATTTCGCAGATTTCGTCGAAATGCGTGTAGAGGAAGTTTTCCTGATGATGGGCGAGGCACCATTTCGCCATGATGGAACCGCCACGCGATACGATGCCGGTGAGGCGGTTGGCGGTCATCGGCACATAGCGCAGCAACACGCCCGCGTGTATGGTGAAATAGTCCACGCCTTGTTCCGCCTGCTCGATTAAGGTGTCGCGGAACAAATCCCAAGTCAAATCTTCGGCGATGCCTCCGGTTTTTTCCAAAGCCTGATAGATGGGCACGGTGCCGATGGGGACGGGCGCGTTGCGGATAATCCATTCGCGCGTTTCGTGGATGTGCGCGCCTGTGGACAAATCCATAATCGTGTCTGCGCCCCAACGCAGCGACCACACCATTTTTTCGACTTCTTCGGTCAGGCTGGAGGTTACGGCGGAATTGCCCAAGTTGCCGTTGATTTTGACGCGGAAGTTGCGGCCGATAATCATCGGTTCGAGTTCGGGGTGGTTGATGTTGGCAGGGATAATCGCGCGTCCGGCGGCGATTTCTCGGCGCACGAATTCGGGTGTGATTTGGTCGGGATGGGTCGGGATGTTCGCGCCGAAACTTTGCCCTGCGTGCTGTTTCAAGAGCTTGGCGTATTCGGGTCGTCTGAAAAGTTCGTCCAGCTTCATGCGTTCGCGTATGGCGACAAATTCCATTTCGGGCGTGATGATGCCTTGGCGTGCATAATGGAGCTGGGTTACGTTTCTGCCTGCTTTGGCGCGGCGTGGGCGGGTGATTTGGTTGAAACGCAGATGGGCGGTTTGCGGGTCGTGCGCGCGTTCGATGCCGTATTCGCTGGAAAGCTTGGGCAGGATTTCTGTATCGCCGCGTTCGTCCAGCCATGCGGTGCGGACGTGCGGCAAACCTTGTTTCAGGTCGATGTGTGCCGCCGGATCGCCGTATACGCCGCTGGTGTCATAGACGGGAATCGGCGGGTTGGCTTCCGTGCCTTGCGCCGTGTAGGTGTCGTCTTGACGGATTTCGCGCAAAGGCACGCGGATGTCGTCGCGGCTGCCTTGCAGATACACGCGTTCCGAGTTCGGATATTTGAAGCGGATGCCGATGTCTTCGCTCAAGTCGGCAAGCTCACGCGCTTCGTTGCCGGAGGTTTTGGCGGTTTTCTTTGGCGTAGTCATAAAAAATGCTCCTGTTTTCTCGTTTGAAAAGAAGAAACAGGAGCGTTTTGCTTTTTCAGACGACCCCATATCAAAAAAGGTCGTCTGAAAGACAGAATCCGTGAAAACTCCCCACGCAGGTATTATCCCGATCGGGTGTAAAGGGTATTTCTCAGCCGCCTGAACATCAGGCAGCACCCCTGTTTCGTAAGAGAAGGATTATAAACCACGATTGGGGTTTATTGGAAATCTTAACAGGATTGACATCGGTATTTTAAGGAATGAATTGCTTGAATATCGAGGGGATAGCTATATTGTGTTTCCATAAATCGAAACGTCGTCTGAAAAGCAGGACAACTTTTTCAGACGACGTTTGGTATGGCACAAATTTAGGATAACGGGTTCCGTTACCCTAAATCTACCGCTTATTTATTGTTCGGATGGGATTCCATCGGCGCAGACAAAGGCAGTTCGGGCATGGTGCGGGCGGAGTCGGAAACGCTGCCGGACAGTGTTTTCAGGAAGGCAACGATGTTTTCAGTTTCTTCCGGAGTCAGGTCTTTACCCAGCTGCGCTTTACCCATGATGGTAACAGCTTTGTCCAATTCCCAAACGCTGCCGTTGTGGAAATATGGATAAGTTTTGGCGACGTTGCGCAAGCCTGGTACGCGGAAGAAGAATTCGTCTTCAGCTTTTTTGGTTACGTCGGCACGGCCTTTGTCGTGTTTCGGATCTTCGATGAATTTCCAGTACGGTCCTTCAACCAAACCGAATTTTTGGAAGGTTGCGCCGCCGAGGTTGACGCCGCTGTGGCAGGCGATACAGCCGTTGTCCATAAAGGCGCGCACGCCTTTGCGCTCTTGCTCGTTCAGGGCGTTGACGTTGCCTTTGAGGTAGTCATCCCATTTGGTCGGTGTCAGCAGGGTGCGTTCGAATGCGCCCAGTGCGGCGGTAATGTTTTTGAAGGAAACTGCGCCGTCTTCGGGGAAGGCGGTTTTAAACAGTTCTTGATATTCGGGGATTTTGGCAATTTTGGCAGCGGCTGCTTCTTGTGAGTCGTTTGCCATTTCCACAGGGTTCACCAACGGTCCGCCGGCTTGCTCTTCAACGTCGGCCGCGCGGCCGTCCCAGAACTGCATGCCGAGCAAGGCGGCGTTTAAAGCGGTCGGGGAGTTGCGTCCGCCGAACTGTCCTTTATGACCTTGGCTGGTCGGCAGGTTGTCCACGCCTGCGGTGGCGAGGTTGTGGCAGGAGTTGCAGCTTACGGTATTGCCTTTGGAGAGGCGTGGCTCATACCATCATAATTGATGGCCGAGTTTGA
Organism: Neisseria sp. HMSC067H09; assembly: GCF_001814135.1. Lineage (NCBI taxonomy): Bacteria > Pseudomonadati > Pseudomonadota > Betaproteobacteria > Neisseriales > Neisseriaceae > Neisseria > Neisseria sp. HMSC067H09. The sequence continues at coordinate 61,284 of NZ_KV814946.1, forward strand.
CTTGTTCTTCAGTAAACGGGCGCAGTTTCTGCATTTCTTCGGCACTCGGCAGCGGTTTGAAGATGCCTTGTGCGCGTTTGAGCAGCTCTTGATCTTCAGGAGAAGCATTGCTGTCAACGGCGGCTTGGGACGACGCTGCTGAGGCAGCCGAAGCAGCGTCAGGGGTCGTCTGAACGGCAGAGGCTTCGGTCGGGGCGGAAGCAGGTTTTTGTTCCTTGCTTTCCTGTCCGCCACAGGCGGCCAATGCGGATAAAACGGCAAGCGACAGGAGTAGTCGGGTGTTGCGGTAGTTCATGGCGTGTTCCTTTTTTGTAGTGGATATTATTATGAATAAGTACCGTTTCCGTTAATTGCCGTGATGGATGGCGGACGAAAATAGGGAGTGGTATTTCGCTTTATTTGCGTCCGTTTGATATGTCCGGCTTTTTTATCCCTGAAGTATAGACGGTAAGTACGGTTCGACCTTTGCTGTAAATCAACATCAATTTTTCAATAGTGATAGGCAATATATGCGATAGCTGCCTACATCTCCATGCGTTTTTCATGTTGAATAGGTCTCTATCGCTTGCACTGCCAAGCCGATTGGTTTAAATTAAACGACAATTTACCGTTGGAAGACATACAATGAAAATCACCGTCATCGGCGCAGGTTCTTGGGGTACAGCCCTTGCCCTGCACTTTGCCCGCCACGGCAACGAAGTCGCCCTTTGGACACGCAATCCCGAACAAGTCCGTACATTGCAGGCAGAACGTGAAAACAAACACGGCTTGCCCGGTTTCCCTTTCCCTGAATCCTTAACCGTTTACGCTGATTTGGGTGATGCACTCAAAGACAGCGGGCTCGTCCTTGTCGTAACTTCTGTCGCAGGTTTGAGAAGCAGCGCAGAACTCCTCAAACAACACAATGCCGACCATATCCCTGTCCTTGCCGCCTGCAAAGGCTTTGAACAAGACACAGGGCTATTGACCTTCCAAGTATTGAAAGAAGTATTGCCTGAGAACAAAAAAATCGGCGTGCTGTCAGGTCCGAGCTTTGCCCAAGAACTCGCCAAACAACTGCCTTGCGCCGTGGTTGTCGCCTCAGAAAATCAGGAATGGATTGAGGAATTGGTGCCGCAACTCAACACCAACGTAATGCGCCTTTACGGCAGCACGGACGTTATCGGCGTGGCTGTCGGCGGTGCCGTCAAAAACGTGATGGCAATCGCCACCGGTCTTTCCGACGGTCTCGAATACGGGCTCAATGCGCGTGCGGCGCTGGTGACGCGCGGTCTCGCCGAGATTACCCGTCTTGCCATGGCTATGGGTGCGCAGCCCAAAACCATGATGGGGCTTGCCGGCATCGGCGACCTTATCCTGACCTGTACCGGCGCGCTTTCGCGCAACCGCCGTGTCGGTTTGGGTTTGGCAGAAGGCAAAGAACTGCATCAAGTGTTAGTGGAAATCGGCCATGTTTCCGAGGGCGTCAGCACCATCGAAGAAGTGTTTAACACCGCTGTGAAATACCAAATCGATATGCCCATTACCCAAACCCTGCTGCAACTCATCCGCAAGGAAATGACCCCGCAGCAAGTGGCAGAAAGGCTCATGGAGCGCAGCGCGCGCTTTGAGTAAGATCGAACGGCAAAGGTCGTCTGAAAACATCAAGCTAAAAAGTTTCAGACGACCTCAAGATTCGGCAGCGATTGACATCCCTGCATCATCATCCTAATATCCTGACCGCCTGCCACCATGCGGCAATACGGAAGCCTATACATGAATCAATCACTCGACACCTTGGAAGTCAGCGTTTACCAGCTGGCCCAAAAATTTGAAACCCTTGTTGGTGAAAACCGCCGCCTTAATGAAGAAATCGACCGCCTCAAGCTCGAGCATGAACAACAAAAGCGCGAACACGAAGCCGCCGTTGACGAATTGAGCGAAGCGTTGCTCGTGCAAGTCGGCAAACTCAAAGAAGACCTTCAAGGCAAAATCGACAATCTTAATGCCGAAAAAGAACAATACCGCAGCGCGTTGGGGCAGACTGCAGAAAAAATCCGCCAGCTCATTTCCCGCCTGCCGCAAGAAACGCAATCATAAGGACACGCCATGAGTATCGAACAAGTCAGCCTCGACATCATGAATGTCAATTTCACCATCAACACCCCGAGTGAAGAAAAAGATACCCTGCTCCAAGCTGTTGATATGCTCAACAAAAAAAGTGCCGCCATCAAAGAGAGCGGACGCATTGTCGGCAGTGATAAAATCGCCATTATGACCGCGCTCAACGTTGTCCACGACCTCCTTAAAATCACACTCAAAGACGATTTGGCAATAGGTGAATTTGAGCGTAAAATAACCGACATGAACAACGCCTGCCAAAAAGCTTTGGCGCGGTTGGAACAAAACTGATTTTTCTTTTTCCCTGCGGTGTCCGCGAAGGCATATATTCCTTTGAACCAATAAGTTCGCTTAAGGTTGCCGGGAGTTGCAGTGGGCGCGAGCGTCTATCCTTAGATGCACCCGAAACTGCCCGAGGTGACCGCCTTGTCAACAAGGTTCAAGCGGATTCAGCCAAAACGGCTCTCGCGGGGATTCCCATATCAAGCCATGCCCGATTGCGGCATGGCTTTCATTTATCATCGGCTTCGACGTCGTCTGAAAAACCAAACTTAAAATCAAAAAACATATCCCGATATTTTGAATCAACAGCAATGTTTTCCAACCTAAAAACAACATTTCCCAATGCATAAAAACGCCATCATAGAAAAAACACTTTCAGACGACCCCAATCCGATTGACAAAAGCCAATCCCATCTTTAAAATTCACAACTTTCTATATCTATCTGGATTTCCACTATGAAAACCTTTTCAGCGAAACCCCACGAGGTGAAGCGCGAATGGTTCGTTATCGACGCCCAAGACAAAGTTCTGGGTCGCGTTGCAGCCGAAGTCGCACACCGTCTGCGTGGCAAGCACAAACCTGAATACACCCCCCACGTTGACACCGGCGACTACATCATCGTCATCAACGCGGACAAACTGCGTGTAACCGGTGCCAAATTTGAAGACAAAAAATACTTCCGTCACTCCGGCTTCCCCGGCGGTATCTACGAGCGTACTTTCCGTGAAATGCAAGAGCAATTCCCGGGTCGTGCTTTGGAACAAGCCGTAAAAGGCATGCTGCCTAAAGGCCCATTGGGTTACGCCATGATTAAAAAACTGAAAGTGTACGCTGGTGCAGAACACGCCCATGCCGCACAACAACCCAAAGTTTTGGAATTGAAATAAGGACACGACATGAACGGTAAATACTACTACGGCACAGGCCGCCGCAAAAGTTCAGTGGCTCGTGTATTCCTGACTAAAGGTACCGGCCAAATCATCGTAAACGGTCGCCCCGTTGACGAATTCTTCGCCCGCGAAACCAGCCGCATGGTTGTTCGCCAACCTTTGGTCCTGACTGAAAACGCTGAAGCGTTTGACATCAAAGTCAACGTTATCGGCGGCGGTGAAACCGGTCAATCCGGCGCTATCCGTCACGGCATCACCCGCGCCCTGATCGACTTCGACGCTGCGCTGAAACCTGCCTTGTCTCAAGCCGGTTTCGTGACTCGCGATGCTCGTGAAGTTGAACGTAAAAAACCAGGTCTGCGCAAAGCACGCCGCGCAAAACAATTCTCCAAACGTTAATTCGTTTTTGGAATCTCAAAAAGCCCTGCAATGCAGGGCTTTTTTGTGTGAAGCTCGTGACATCTAAGTATTGAAACTATTAAAAGAATAATGAAACCCTCTCCAAAAAATGGATTTCAATAAGTAGGAGATGCCTGTTTTTAAGATGCAGGTATGTAATAGAAATGTTTGGGATGCTGCTGTGAATTTTAATTTCATGAAGCTACATTTAATGAAGTGTTGTAAATTAACTAATATGAATAATAGAAAATGTACCGTTTATCCAAATAAACTAACGTTTATCTTACATTCTGAGCAATTTATTCAAAAAATTTCACTTCTTAACAGCATTTAATACTAAGGCTTGTATAATGCAAAGTGCTGACACACACTGCTCTTTTATCCCTTTTGGGCGGTGCAGCAAGTAAGACGTTTTCCCGCAATGTATTGGCCATTCATACTTCTCCCTTGGTATGAATGGTTTTTTTTATCTAAGTTTTTTATGTTGCCTTATGAAGATGAAGAGGTCATCTGAAATATATTTTCAGACGACCTTTGTGATTTTGTATCCCGCCTTATTTGAAAAATTGTCCGCAGCATGCCTTGAATTTTTTTCCTGAACCGCAGATGCAGGCTTGCTTCATTGTCGGGAGTGCAACGGTTGGATCAATAAAGTACCAGTATCCGTCAATATTGACGAATGTAGATAGTTCATGATGGCATGCCGTTTCAGCTCCATCTTGAAAATGGGCATTAAATTCAACTTGGGCGTGGCGTTTGCCGATGAGGGTATGGTGGATTACTTCTAATCCCAGCCAAAAGGTTCCTTGACTCCATTGCTGCATTTCTTCTTGATTCAGCAGATTTTGCTGGGAGGGAACTGTGGTGGCAACGATATAACCAATATTATGTAACACATAGGCACTGTATCTTGAGCGCATCAATTTTTCGGCAGTTTGCGGATGAGATTGATGAGTATGGAAAGGGTGGCAGCATTCAGCGTAGGGTAGGGAAGAAGAACATGGACAAGGGGTAGGGGGCATGGAGGATGTCCTATTAATGTTTTTATTTTATTGAGAGAATAAAAGTCTATTTGGCAAGTCGTCTGGAACAAAAAATATCCGAAATATTCATTTATTCGGTATTATTTATTGCGTAGGAACATTATTTTACAAGGTTTTTTGATACAATACCTTAGCTCCGTCCCGACAATGCCGGAATGCTATTCCTGCGTCCGCTCGGACGGTCTGCCATAAATAAAACAGTTATTTCCCGCCAAACATCAAGGCCGCCCGCTCTATGCACGAAACTTTTTCCCTCGCACCCATCGTTATCGTCCTCCTCGTTTCCGTCATTACGGTGATTTATTGCCGTAAATTCAACATTCCTTCCATGCTCGGTTATCTTTTGGTTGGTTTTATCGCCGGTCCGGGTATGTTGAAGCTGATTCCGCAAGGCCATGCTACTGATTATCTGGGCGAAATCGGTATCGTATTCCTGATGTTCAGTATCGGTCTCGAATTCTCCCTACCCAAGCTCAAAGCCATGCGCCGCTTAGTGTTCGGGCTGGGCGGTTTGCAGGTCATTGTGACCATGTTGTCGATTATCGGCATTTTGATGTTGATGGGCGTCAGCTTTAATTGGGCGTTTGCCGCAGCAGGGGCGATGACCATGTCGTCCACGGCAATCGTCAGCCGCATCCTGTCCGAGAAAACCGAATTGGGACAGCCGCACGGTCAAATGGCAATGGGCGTCTTGTTGATGCAGGATATTGCCGTCGTACCACTGATGATCCTGATTCCCGCGTTGTCAGGAAAGGGCGATGAAGGCAGCCTGTGGGCGGCGCTCGGTCTTGCCGGATTGAAAATGCTGGTCACGCTGGGCGTATTATTCGTCGTCGGTAGCAAGGTGATGTCGCGCTGGTTCAGAATGGTCGCCAAACGCAAGTCGTCTGAATTGTTCATGATCAACGTCTTGCTGGTAACCTTAGGCGTAGCTTATCTGACCGAACTGGAAGGCTTGTCGATGGCATTGGGCGCATTCGTCGCCGGTATGCTGCTTTCGGAAACGGAATACCGTTTTCAGGTGGAAGACGACATCCGCCCGTTCCGCGATATTCTGCTTGGTTTCTTCTTTATCACGGTCGGCATGAAACTGGATATCCAGGCTTTAATCGGCGGCTGGCAGCAGATTCTGATTTTGCTGGCAATCCTGCTGGTATTGAAAGCATTGGTCGTCTTTTTCATCGCTTTGCATATGAAGCATCCGATTGCGGACAGCTTGAAAACAGCCCTCTATTTAGCACAAGGTGGCGAATTTGGTTTTGTGATGTTAAACATCTCCAGCAAAATCAATATGGTGTCGCCAGAGCTGGAACAGGCGGCTACGGCAGCGATTCTGTTGTCCATGATTATCGCCCCATTTATCTTGGGAAGCAGCGATGCTATCGTCAGCCGTTTTGTCAAATCAAGCTGGGATATGAAGGCATTGGATTTGCACAGCATGTTGGTAGAAACCATGAGCAAATCCGACCACGTCCTGATTATCGGTTTCGGACGCGGCGGTCAGACCGTCGGACGCGTCTTGGCTCAGGAAAACATCCCCTACTTCGCCCTCGACCTTGATATCGGCAGGGTTCAGGTGGCGCGCAATGCGGGCGAGCCAGTTTCGTTCGGCGATGCCAAGCGGCGGGAAGTCTTGGAAGCCGCAGGTTTGGAACGCGCCAAAATGGTGGTTATTACCCTGAACAATATGCACGAAACTCAGCATGTTCTCGACAATATCATGTCCTTGCATCCGAGTATGCCTGTGTATGTTCGGGCGACCAATGACGATTACGTTAAAATCTTCACAGATATGGGCGCAGAAGAAGCAGTATCCGATACCAAAGAAACTAGCTTAGTGCTGGCAAGCTACGCCATGTTGGGCAATGGCGCGACATACAGCCACGTTTATCAAACCATTACCAACATCCGACACAGCCGCTACGCCTCTCTGGAAGGCTTGTTTGTCGGCAGCGATGATGAAAACGGATTCGGTGAAGAAGGCAAATCCATATGCCGCCACGCCTTCCCCCTGACCGGCGAAGCCTACGCCATCGGCAAGACCATCCGTGATTTGCCTTTGGATAACGCCGGCATCAAACTTCTATTTATCCGCCGAAACACAAGCAGGATAGAAAACCCCGACTTGGATTTCCAGCTTCAACCAAATGATATTTTGGTCGTCGCAGGCCGACAAGAGGAAATTATTTCTTTTGAAAACTGGAGTTTGCAAGGAAATACCTGATACACTGAAAAATAAAGCTTGCGTGGCGGATGCTTTTTTGATTTAATAGCGTCTTCGCAAATGCAGCGACAAGGGTGATTAGCTCAGTTGGTAGAGCGTCTGCCTTACAAGCAGAATGTCGGCGGTTCGACTCCGTCATCACCCACCAAGTTTCCTTTCATTGTTGCAAAACAATGATGCGCGGTGGTAGCTCAGTTGGTTAGAGTACCGGCCTGTCACGCCGGGGGTCGCGGGTTCGAGCCCCGTCCGCCGCGCCAAATTTCAAAAATACTGACATCGTCGGTATTTTTTATTTTCGGGTGATTAGCTCAGTTGGTAGAGCGTCTGCCTTACAAGCAGAATGTCGGCGGTTCGACTCCGTCATCACCCACCAAGTTTCCTTTCATTGTTGCAAAACAATGATGCGCGGTGGTAGCTCAGTTGGTTAGAGTACCGGCCTGTCACGCCGGGGGTCGCGGGTTCGAGCCCCGTCCGCCGCGCCAAATTTTAAAAATACCGGCTTTTGCCGGTATTTTTTACGTGTAAGAAACGAACGTGGAGAGGGCTGCTATTGGGCCTCAGGCGACATCTTATAGAGATTTCACTTTAAAGCAGGATAGGGTAGAGAAGTGGTCGGCTGTATAGAGAGTCTGCAGTTGATTACCTTGTGCTTTCGAACCTTAGTAAATCGTGTTCTCTTTGAGTTAAGGTGAGGTAACGTTGTTTTGGTTTGAAGTTAAACCATTGTAGGTTCTAATTTTGTTTAAGGTCGTCTGAAAAACAGAAATCCATACCGGATTATGCTTTTCAGACGACCTTTATGATTGGTAGGAACGATAGACTTTCCAAGCCTGACGTTTAACGCCACGCGGCGACAAACTCGTTCCAATGCTGCTTGTCCTGAGCCTGTCCGGTCAGGTAATGCTTCAGCCGTTTGACTTCCACTTCATACTCGTCCGCGTCCAAAGCGCCGCTCATCAGGCGGAAGCGCAAGAACATTAAATAAGTGTTTGCCGCATCGGTTTCGCAATAATCGCGGATGTCTTTCAGACGACCTGCGTGGAACGCCTCCCAAACTTTGCTGCCGTCCATGCCCAGTTTGCCAGGGAAGCCGCAAAGTTTCGCCATATCGTCCAGCGGCACATTGGCACGCGGTTGGTACAGGGCGAGCAGATCCATCAGGTCGCAATGGCGGTTGTGGTAGCGGCTGATGTAGTTGTTCCACTTGAAATCACGGCTGTCGCCGAAATCGCCCTCGCCCATATCCCAATAACGCGCCGCCGCAATGCCGTGTATCAGCGCGCGGTAATGCAGGACGGGCAGATCGAAGCCGCCGCCGTTCCAACTGACCAATTGCGGCGTATGGCTTTCGATAAGGTCGAAAAATTTGGCGATCATTTCCTCTTCGCTGTCGTGCATTTCGCCTATGGTGCCGACGTGGATTTTGTCCTGCCCCCAACGCATACAGCAGGAAATGGCGACTACTTGGTGCAGGTGGTGCTGCATAAAGTCAGAGCCGTTTTGGGCGCGGCGTTTCTGCTGGGCGAACAAGACCACCTCGTCGTCCGGCAAAGAAGCAGGCAGGTCGTACAACAGGCGGATGCCGTTCACATCAGGTACGGTTTCAATATCGAAAGCCAAAATCGGGGTCATGGGCGACTCCTCAAATTCAATCAAAACAGATTAAAACAGACAACAGGATAACGGCATTGTGGCATGTTTCCGCATTTATTGACAGTCAAATCACACCGCCGCCCCACCATTCCATCTGCCTGTACACCTACCCAAAACACCGTCAAAACAGTAAAATCCCCCTTTTATCCCAATTCGAACCATAAGCCATGCTCACCTTCCAACAAATCATCTTCAAACTGCAAACATTCTGGGCAGACAAAGGCTGCACCGTCATCCAACCTTTCGACATGGAAGTCGGCGCCGGTACTTCCCACCCCGCCACCTGCCTGCGCGCGCTCGGCCCAGAGCCTTGGTTTGCCGCCTACGTCCAACCCAGCCGCCGCCCCAAAGACGGCCGCTACGGCGACAACCCCAACCGCCTGCAACACTATTACCAATTCCAAGTCGCCCTCAAACCCGCTCCCGCCAATATCCAAGACCTCTATCTCGACTCCCTGCGCGAATTGGGCATCGACCCAAAAGTCCACGACATCCGCTTTGTTGAAGACGACTGGGAAAACCCCACCCTCGGCGCATGGGGCTTGGGCTGGGAAGTCTGGCTCAACGGCATGGAAGTGACCCAGTTCACCTACTTCCAACAAGTCGGCGGCATCGACTGCACGCCTGTACTCGGCGAAATCACCTACGGCATCGAACGCTTGGCGATGTACCTGCAAGGCGTGGAAAACGTCTATGACCTCGTTTGGGCAAAAACGCTGGACGGCAACACCGTCACCTACGGCGACGTGTACCACCAAAACGAAGTCGAACAATCCACCTACAACTTCGAATACAGTGATGCCGACTGGCTGCTGCGCCAGTTCAACGACTACGAAGCGCAAGCCAAACGCCTGCTCGCCGAAGAAAACGCCAGCCTCGCCCTGCCCGCCTACGAGCTTGTCCTCAAAGCCGGACACACTTTCAACCTCTTAGACGCACGCGGCGCCATTTCCGTTACCGAACGCGCCACTTACATCGGCCGCATCCGCGCCCTCAGCCGCACCGTAGCGCAGAAATACGTCGAAAGCCGCGAGAAACTGGGCTTCCCGTTGATTAAAAAATAACGATACGTCGTCTGAAACAGGTTTTCAGACGACCTTTATTGCGTATCCATTAATACAGGCCGTACGGCATATGCAGGATTTATAAGCAGCGCCTACGGACAAACAGAAAGTCTCACATGACAACCCAAACCCTTTTAATCGAACTCCTTACCGAAGAACTTCCCCCCAAAGCCCTGAATAATTTAGGCAACCACTTCGCCGCTTCTGTTGCCGAAGGCTTGGAAAAAGCGCAACTGATTGACGGCGCAGCCGAATATACCGCCTACGCCTCGCCGCGCCGTTTGGCCGTTCAAGTTAAAAACGTGAAAGCCGTTCAAGCCGATCAGAAAATCGTGAAAAAAGGCCCTGCCGTGGCGAATGCCATGAAAGATGGTGCGCCGACCAAGGCTTTGGAAGGTTTCGCACGCGGCGCAGGCGCGAAAATCGAAGACTTGACCATCGTCCACGACGGCAAGCAGGATGTGTACGCTTACGAATACATCCAAACCGGCAAACCGTTGGGCGAACTTTTGGAAGACATTATCAATCAAGCCGTTAAGAAACTGCCGATTCCGAAAGTAATGCGTTGGGGCAGCAGCACGTTTACCTTCGTGCGCCCCGTTCACGGGCTGATTGTGCTGCACGGCGGCGACATCGTGAACGTCAGCGTTTTGGGTCTGCAAAGCGGCAATCAAACCTTGGGACACCGCTTCCTGTCCAGCGGCGAAATCACTATTACAAACGCCGACAGCTACGCCGCACAAATGCGCGAGCAAGGCAAAGTCGTTGCTTCGTTTGCCGAGCGCAAAGCCGTGATTCAGACGGCTTTGAACGAGCAGGCAGGTCGTCTGAAAGCCACCGTAGCCGCCGATGAAGCCCTGCTGGACGAAGTGACCGCGCTGGTTGAATGGCCTGTGGTATTGGAAGCCGGTTTTGAAGAACATTTCCTCGCCGTGCCGCAGGAATGCCTGATTCTGACCATGCAGCAAAACCAAAAATACTTCCCGCTGCTCGACCAAAACGGCAAGCTGATGAACCGCTTCCTGCTGGTCTCCAACCTGCAAACCGAAGACCCGTCGCACATCATCCAAGGCAACGAACGCGTTTTGCGCGCGCGCCTGTCTGATGCCGAATTCTTCTACAAGCAAGACCAGAAAGCGACTTTGGAAAGCCGCCTGCCCAAGCTGGCAAACGTGGTGTACCACAACAAAATCGGTTCGCAAGCCGAACGCATCGAACGCCTGCAAAGCATCGCCGCCCACATCGCCAAAGCTTTGGGCGCAGATGCCGCCGCAGCCGAACGCGCCGCGCGTTTGGCGAAAGCCGACTTGGTGACCGAAATGGTCGGTGAGTTCCCCGAACTGCAAGGCACGATGGGCAAATACTACGCCCGCTTAGACGGCGAAACCGAAGAAATCGCCGAAGCCGTCGAGCAGCACTATCAACCGCGTTTTGCCGGCGACAACCTGCCGAACGGCAAAGTCGCCACCGCCGTGGCGCTGGCCGACAAGCTGGAAACCTTGGTCGGCATTTGGGGCATCGGCCTGATTCCTACCGGCGACAAAGACCCCTACGCCCTGCGCCGCGCCGCCTTGGGTATTTTGCGGATGCTGATGCAGTATGGTTTGGACGTAAACGAGCTGATTCAGACGACCTTCGACAGCTTTCCCAAAGGTTTGCTCAACGAGAAAACGCCGTCTGAAACCGCCGACTTCATGCAGGCGCGCCTTGCCGTGTTGCTGCAAAACGACTATCCGCAAGACATCGTCGCCGCCGTACTCGCCAAACAGCCGCGCCGTTTGGACGATTTGACCGCCAAACTGCAAGCCGTTGCCGCGTTCAAACAACTGCCCGAAGCCGCCGCGCTCGCCGCCGCCAACAAACGCGTGCAAAACCTGCTGAAAAAAGCCGATGCCGAGTTGGGCGAAGTCGATGAAAGCCTGCTGCAACAAGACGAAGAAAAAGCCCTGTATGCTGCCGCACAAGACTTGCAGCCGAAAATCGCCGCCGCCGTTGCCGAAGGCAATTTTCAGACGGCCTTGTCCGAACTGGCTTCCGTCAAACCGCAAGTCGATGCCTTCTTCGACGGCGTAATGGTGATGGCGGAAGACCCCGCCGTAAAACAAAACCGCCTGAATTTGCTGAACCGTTTGGCAGAACAGATGAACGCGGTAGCGGATATTGCGCTCTTGGGTGAATAATATATAGCCGTAAACAAAGGTCGTCTGAAAACGGACAAGCAGCTTTGCCCAACGTTTTCAGACGACCTTTTTGATTGTTTCAGGTTTGCGGTTGTGGGGTAGGTGGTAGGTAACGGATTTATAGTGGATTAACTTTAAACCAGGACGGCGTTACCTCGCCTTAGCTCAAAGAGAACGATTCTCTAAGGTGCTGAGGCACCAAGTGAATCGGTTCCGTACTATATGTACTGTCTGCGGCTTCGTCGTCTTGTCCTGATTTAAATTTAATCCACTATAATTAAACGTTGATTGACTATACATGATTGACTTTGAATGATTCAAACTCAAAGGGTCGTCTGAAAACGGATTTCAGACGACCCTTTCGCTATGTGGCAAACACGCTTGGAGGATTTGCGCAGATAGGCCTTAAACTTTGGTTTCTTCGGCTTGCTGTGCTTCTTGAGCGGTTTGTTCCGCCTTAATCGCTTCCAATGCGGCGAATTGTTCGGCGACACCTTGTTCAATTTTCGACAGGCTGGCGGATTTTGCTTCGTGGTAGGCTTCTTCTAAGGCGTAGCTGAAGCCGACATCGTCTGTGCCGCCGTGGCTTTTGATGACGATGCCGCGCAGGCCGAGCAGAATGGCGCCGTTGAATTTGCGCGGATCCAGTTTGCTTTTCAAGCCTTTCAGGGCGGGGAGGGCGGCGACGGCGGCCATTTTGTTGAACAGGTTGCGTTGGAATTCCTGACGGATGGCTCCGCTCATGAATTTGACCGCGCCTTCGATGGTTTTGAGCATGATGTTGCCGACAAAGCCGTCTGCGACAATCACGTCGGCTTCGCCGTACAGGACGCCGTTGCTTTCAATGTTGCCGATGAAATTCAGTTTGCTGCTTTTGAGCAGTTTGAAGGTTTGTTTGACGGTGTCCGTGCCTTTGATGTCTTCGGTGCCGACGTTAAGCAGGCCGACGCGCGGGCTGCCTTTTTGCGGGTAGAGGGCTTGGAAGAGTTCGTTGCCGATGATGGCGAACTGTACGAGCTGCTCAGGCGTGCAGTCGACGTTTGCGCCCAAATCGAGGGCGAGGGTCAGGTGTTCGCTGTCTGAGGGCAGGAACTTGGCGATGGCGGGGCGGTCGATGCCGGGAATGGTTTTGAGGACGAAGCGGGCGGTTGCCATGAGCGCGCCGGTGTTGCCGGCGGATACGGCGGCTTGCGCGTTGCCTTCTTTGACTTGGTTGATGGCAATGCGCATGGAGGAGTCTTTTTTATTTTTCAGGGCAAGCTGAGGGGCTTCGTCCATGCCGACGACTTCGGAGGCATGGAGTACGGTAATGCGCTCCATCGGCGCGTTGGCTGCGGAGAGGGCTTGGCGGACGGCGGATTCGTCGCCGACCATAATGAGGTGTACGTCTTGCTGCTGTTTCAAAAAGGCAAGTGCACCGGGGACGGTAACTGCGAGACCTGAGTCGCCGCCCATGGCATCTACGGCCAATGTAATCATGTTGTTCTCCGGTTTGTGCTGTGAAGCGGAAGAGGGACGGTGTCGGCTGCCTCTGTGGGTTTGTTCGGCTTCACAGTCGGTTTCAGACGACCTTTTTGCGATACGCGGTACGGGGTCGTCTGAAAAGGGGTGTATGTGTGGTCGTGGGCTTCGGATTGAAGGGTTGCGTTCCACATTCTAATGCGTTTTATGAAGATGCGCTGAAAAGAGGCAAAATCTCGTTTTGTCGGTGTTCTACGGATTTCGCTTTTACCGTTTCGGGAGAAGGCGGGCTTCTCCGTCGCGGGCTTATTTTTTGCCTTCGGCGGCAAGGCGGTTGTGTTCGTCGATGTCGAGTGCGTCCCAAGGGTAGTTGATCCACCAGTCTTCTACGGTAAGGCCGCTGAAGTAGGGGATGCCTTCGGGGATTTTGCCGACTTTGGCTTTGATTTTTTCGTGCAGGACGGCAACACCGATGGTGCCGAAATCTTCTTTTTGCAACTCGGTCAGGCAGAATTCCATGGTCACGCGGCTGTCGTCGACTTCATCGACTACGAGCACATTCTTGCCTTTCAACGCGTCAGGCACGGGGTCGAGCCATTGGACTTTTTTGACTTCTTCCGTTACCTGTCCTTCGTTGTCGCTGTCGTAATAGGCGGTGGTTACGGCGTAAATCGGGATTTCCAAAAAGCAGCGCAGCATACGGGCGGGGATGAAGCCGCCGCCGCCGATGGCGATCATGGCATCGTATTTGACGCCGGAGTTTTGGATTTTTTCCGCCAACGCTTTGATAACGCGGTGGATGTCGTCGTAGGTGTACCAGATTTTCTGTTTCATGGCGATTCCCGATTCAATGGGGTGTATCAGTTTGAACTGCAAGGATTTTGTGCTGCATTTTGAAGTATGAGCAGGCATGGAGTCGGGCAGTTCGGATGTAATGTAAAAAAGCCAGCATTGCATGGCAATATTCTGGCTTTTTCAGTCAGTCGAATAAGATTATTCGCCTTTGGCTTTCACTACTTTACGGCCGCGGTACATACCGTTGGGGGAAATGTGGTGCGGGCGGTGTACTTCGCCGGTTACGCTGTCAACAGACAGAGAAGGCGCGGTCAAAGCGTCGTGAGAGCGGTGCATACCGCGTTTGGAAGGGGATTTTTTGTTTTGTTGAACGGCCATTTCAAGCTCCTAGATAAATAAAACTGTGTCCTGATTAACTGCTTTTCAAACCTGCTAAAACAGCAAAAGGGTTGGGTTTGTCCTGATTGACTTGTTCCAGCGCGGCATTGTCGCAGTTTTCGTGGCGCGGGGAGAAGGGGAGCGACATTAGGATTTGGTCTTCCACCAACCCGCGTACGTCGAGTTCTTTCTCAATCGGCATGCCTTCCAACTCTTCGTCGGCAAGCATTGCTTCATCCAAGTCCTCTTCGTTGGCGAACAAAACAATACGGCTGGTTTCGTCGAGCGTAAACGGCATGGGGCGGATACATCGTTGGCAAATCAGCGGCATATCGGCTTTGACGTTCAAATCGAGAAACAAACGCTGCAGTCGGTCGCGTCCGCCGCTCAGCGTAAACGACACTTTGGTCTGTTTGTCGGCCGGATAATCGTGCGAACGGACTCGTTCGTCCAATTCCTCAAGCAGGAAGCTGCCTTGCAGGGTCTGCTTTTCGGAGGCGAAAACTTCTGGGTCAATCAAATTAGGGTCTGACATAAACGGGGTATGATATAATTTCGACAGTCTAACGTCAATATTTTTAAGCAAAATATGAGTGCAAAACTGCCTTTGATATTGGGTTCGGGTTCGGTGTTCCGCCGCGCGCAGCTCGAACGTTTGGGTATTGATTTTCAAACTGCCGCGCCTGATTTCGACGAAACGCCTGCTGCGGGTGAAAACGCGGCGGATACTGCCTTGCGTTTGGCGGAAGGGAAGGCGCGTTCGCTGGCGGCTCGATTTCCTGCCGCGTTGGTGATCGGCGCGGATCAAGTGGCGTGGTGCAATGACCGCCAGTTGGGCAAACCGATGAACGTCGCAAATGCACAACAAATGCTCAGGGATTTGAGCGGCAGAAAGATTGAATTTTACAGCGCAATCGTGCTTTTGAATACTGCTTCGGGACGCATTCAGCGCCATGTCGATAACACGTCGGTTGTGATGCGCGTGCTGACAGACGGGCAGATTGAGCGTTATCTGGCGCGCGAGCCGGATGCGGTTTACTGCGCGGGTGCGGCGAAGAGCGAGGGCTTGGGCGCGGCGTTGTTAGAGCGCATAGACAGCAGCGACCCGAACGCGCTTATCGGTTTGCCCATCTTCAAACTGGTCGAGTTTTTAAAAAACGAAGGCGTAGAAGTCATTTAGGTCGTCTGAAAACAGCCGTTTGACGGTTTCAGACGACCTTCCGTATAGGAAACACCATCATGTCCCCGATTCTTTACCTGATCCCCACCCCTTTGGGTGCGCCCGATACACCCTGCCTGCTGCCGCACGAACAGACGCAGATTACCGGATTGACCGATTTCGTGGTTGAGGCCGAAAAAACCGCCCGCGCCCATTTGAAACATTTGGGCATCACGACCCCCATCCGCGAGCTGAACCTGCAAACCCTCAACGAACACACCGACCTGAAAACCCTGCCCGAGCTTCTGAAACCTTTGCAGGAAGGGCGCAGCATGGGCATCCTCAGCGAAGCGGGTTGTCCCGCGGTTGCCGATCCCGGCGCGAATTTGGTGGCATTGGCGCACCGACACGGCTATGAAGTCCGTCCGCTGGTCGGCCCGTCCAGCCTGTTACTCGCGCTGATGGCGTCGGGGGCGAACGGGCAAAATTTCGCGTTCAAAGGCTATCTGCCGTCCGAGAAAAGCGAGCGTATTGCCGCTTTGAAGAGCTTGGAACAGCGTTCGCGCCAGCAAAACGAAACCCAACTTTTCATCGAAACGCCTTACCGCAACGACGCGCTGCTTGCCGATGCACTGGAAACCCTGCATCCTGAAACCCGTCTCTGCACCGCAACCGACCTGACTTTGCCGACGCAGGAAATCATCAGCCAAACCGTTGCCGCTTGGCGGAAATCGAAAACGCTGCCGAATTTAAAAAAACGCCCGACAATATTTGTGTTGCACGCAGGTTAGGGAAGTAGGGGCGGGCGGTTGGATGAATTAGAGCCCGCCATACTGGAAAAGGTCGTCTGAAACCTTCCAGATAAGGTTTTCAGACGACCTTTGTTTTATCTAAAGCTTATCCCTGCTTCAACATCATGCTGCCCATTTGACCCAGCCCATCGCCCAAGTCAGCAGAATCAATCCGCCGAAGACGATGCGGTAATAGGCAAACGGAACATAGTTTTTGCTGGACACGAATTTCAATAGCGATTTAATCGCCAAGAGGCCTGCCAAGAAGGCAGCGATGAAACCGACGGCAATCAGGCCGACATCCTGCAAAGTAAAGAGTTTGTAGTGTTTCAATACGTCATAGCCGGTGGCGGCAATCATCATCGGCACGGCGAGGAAGAAAGAAAATTCGGTCGCAGCTTTGCGCTCGATGCCCCACAGCATACCGCCCATAATCGTACTGCCCGAACGCGAAGTCCCCGGCACCAGCGCGCAGATTTGGGCGCAGCCGACCACAAGCGCGTCGATCGGGCGCATTTCGTCCACACTTTTGACTTTCGGTTTGATTGTGCTTTGGCGTTTTTCGACCCATAAAATAAAGAATCCGCCCAATACCAACATGGTGGCGACGGTAATCGGGTTAAACAGATATAATTTAATTTGTTTGCTAAACAGCAAACCTACGACTGCCGCTGGCACGAACGCGACGGCAAGGTTCAACACGAAGCGGTTGGCGGTGCGGTCTTTGCCCAGTCCGGATAAAACGGAGGTAAAACGTTGACGGTATTCAAAAATCACGGCAAGTACCGCGCCCAGTTGGATGGCAATTTCAAATACTTTGCCGTTGCTGTGGAAATTGAGCAGGTCGCCCAATACAATCAAGTGGCCGGTACTTGAAATCGGCAGAAATTCCGTTAAGCCTTCCACAATGCCCATAATCAGGGCTTTTAATAAAGTCAAAATGTCCATATTGCTTTCTTTTTTGGTTTTCAGACGACGTTTGCCCGTCTGGATTTCAGGATGAAGCGGTATCGGAATCGGAAAAATGCTGCGGTATGACGGTATTTGCCCCATCCCTTAGGAGTATCGTTTTTATGGATTTTACGCCACCCAAAACAAACAGACAGTTCGGAAACCGCCTGTTTTTTTGCGGTCATTCCGAAACTGCCTGGCTAAATTCCGTCAGCGCGCGGCTTTGCCGGAACGCTCTTGGCGGACTTTGTTAATCAGCTCGCCTATGATTTTCTGCCCATTCGCCCAATCGCTGCTGAATATGACCCGATATTTGCCGCCGACGATGACGTCCGGCGTGCCGTCGATACGGTAAGTCTCGGTCAGGCTTTGCATTTTTTTAGCGGCTGCGAGGCTCGCGGGTGCGTCGTATGCGGCAATCAGTTTTTTGCTGTCAAAGCTTTTTTGTGCCGCCGCCCAGCTTTTGAAAGTGGCGGTATCTGCCAAATTGATTTTCTGTTCGTGTACGGCTTTGAATATAGCGGGGTTTGCCTGATACTTCAAACCCGAAGCGTTAACCGCCGCGGCAACCCGCGCCAAGCCCAGCATTTCAGGCATCCAGACGACGTGTTCGGTACGCAGGTAAACGTCTTTCGGGAAAGTTTTGCTGTATGACAGTAAGACGGGATCAAAGTTTTGGCAATGTATGCAGAAATAGCCGAAAAATTCCAAAACTTCGATTTTGGATGCGTCTCGTTGCGGAATCGGTTTGTTCAAAACCGTGTAATCCACACCTTCGACCGCAGCCTGCGCGCTTGCGGAAAAGGCAAGCGCGAGGCTGAGGAGGACGGCTGCCGGTTTGGTTGTCCGTTTCATTGCCGCCTCCTTATTGTGCCGAACGCATCAGGCTGTTGATATTGTGTTTTTGCAAGTCTTTCTGAACGTTTTTCGCGGCTTCAGACGACATGCTGTTGCTTTGTACGCGGTAAACGGTTTTGTCGCCGTTGGTGCGCTCGACTACTTTGGACGAAATGCCCAGCATGGCGAGTTTGGCACGTTGCGCGTCGGCGCTGTTGCGGTCGGCGTACGAACCCATTTGCAGGATGACTTTTTTACCGCCTTCCGCAGTTTTGGCTTCGGCTTTGGCGTTGTCGGCTTTGGCGGTTTGTTTGTCCGCTTCGGCTTTTTTCACTTCTTTCGCCGCGCCTTTATTTGCTTCCTGACGGGCTTTTTCGATGCTGCCGCTGTTCAGGATTTGCTCGGGGGTCGGTTTGTTGGTTTTGGCCGTTTCGGTTTTCTTGGCTTCGGCGGCTTTCTTCTCTGCCGCTTTTTTCTCGGAAAGTTTGCGTTCGGCGCGCGCTTTTTGTTTGTCCGTCAACTCGGCTGCCTTTTTGGTTTTATCGGCGGCTTCTTTGTCGGCTTTTTCTTTTTCTGCGCGTTTTTTCGCAAGCTCTGCCTTTTTCTCGGCGAGTTTTTGTCTCAACTCGCGTTCGGCAGCGTCTTTGTCTTCTTTTTCAGCTTCGCGCAGGGCTTTTTCTGCTTCGCGGGCTTCGTCTTCCGCTTCATGGACGGCACGCTCTTTTTCCGCTTTTTCTTTGTCCGCGCGTTCTTTCTCGGCTTTGGCTTTATCTGCCTTTTCTTTCGCTTCTTTGTCTGCGCGTTCTTTTTCTTTGGCCGCCGCATCGTCGTCGGCTTCGCTGCGTTTCTGTTCGGGCTTGGCTTCTTCTGCCGGACGCTCTTTCTCTACGGGAACGACGACAGGCTGTTCTTCAGTCTCAGGCTTGGATTCAGGTTTGGATTTTTCCTGCGGCTTGAGGATTTCAGGCTCGGTTTGCTGTTTTTGAGGCTCGGTCGCGCCCTTGAAGGCGTTCGGTGTGTCTTGATTCAGAAAATACAGGATGCCCCCGATCACGCCGGTGGCGAGGATGAGGCCGAAGAAAAAGCCGAAAAGGCCTTTGCCGTATTGAGTGTTCTTATTCATGAGATACCTATATTGATGATGCCGTTCAGACGACCTTTTGGCGGCAGAGGAATCTGCTGCTGCCATCGGCAGGGACGGGTCATTTTATCAATATCCTTTATATTGGGCAAAAATGCGCCGTTTGTTTACATGGTTTTTACGAAAACCGCCGTGATGTTAGGACGCGCTGACAATTGACCGACGACAGGCTTCTTTTGCCCGAACAGAATACTCCGCATTGGACACACCAGCAAGATACCCGGCCCGTCTAAACTTTTATAGTGGATTAACTTTAAATCAGGACAAGGCGACGAAGCCGCAGACAGTACAGATCCGATTCACTTGGTGCTTCAGCACCTTAGAGAATCGTTATCTTTGAGCTAAGGCGAGGTAATACCGTACCGGTTTAAAGTTAATCCACTATACTTTGAATCTTCCGTTTTCAGTACCCAAGGTCGTCTGAAAAACCTTACAACGCGCGGCGGAAGCTGACGGCTTTCAAAACATGGCTTCTGCCGACTTCTTCATCGCCCGCCAAATCCGCCAATGTACGCGCCACGCGCATGATGCGGTGGAAGCTGCGGGCGGAGAGGGAGAGTTTTTCCAACAGGCTGCCCAAGGCTTCCTGCGCTTCTTTTTGGATGCGGGCGGACGTGTCGAGTTCACTGACGCTCAAGGCGGCATTCACTTTGCCTTGCCGCGCATATTGTTTGTCGCGGGCGGCGATCACGCGCGCCAACACGACGGCGCTGCTTTCCCCCGCTTCCTGCTGCATCAGTTCGGCAGCGGACAGGCTGGGGACTTCGATGGTCAAATCGATGCGGTCAAGCAACGGCCCGGAAATTTTACTGCGGTAACGCGCCACGCTTTCAGGCGTGCAGCGGCAGGGTTTGACGGGATGCCCGAGATAACCGCACGGACACGGGTTCATGGCGGCGACAAGCTGGAATTTGGCGGGATAGACGGCTTGGCGCGCCGCACGGGAAATGTGGATTTCGCCGTTTTCCAAAGGTTCGCGCAAAACTTCCAAAACTTTGCGGTCAAACTCGGGCAGTTCGTCCAAAAATAAAACGCCGTGATGCGCCAATGAAATTTCGCCCGGACGCGGGTCAGAACCGCCGCCGACCATGGCTGCCGAGCTGGCGCTGTGGTGCGGGCTGCGGAAAGGACGGTTGCTGTCGAGTTGTTGCTGATGATTGGGCAGGAGCGAACGCAACGCCCATACTTCGACCAATTCGTCTTCGGTCAAAGGCGGCAGAATGCCAGGCAGCCGTTGGGAAAGCATGGATTTGCCCGTTCCCGGCGGGCCCATCATCAAGAGGCTGTGTCCGCCCGCGGCGGCGATTTCCAAAGCAAGGCGGGCGGTGTGTTGACCTTTGACATCGATGAGGTCGGGCAGTTTGGCGTTTTCAGACGACCTCTGCGGGACTTGGCAGGCGGTTTGCGCCAAAGGTTCGATGCCGTTCAAATGGGCGGCGACCTCACCTAACGAACGCGCGCCGTAAACGGTAATGCCGCGCATCACGGCGGCTTGTTCTGCATTTTCCTGCGGCAGGACGAAAGAACGCCCAGCCTGCATGCCCTGCCACGCCATCGCCAACGCGCCGCGCACGGGGCGCAACATGCCGGAAAGCGCCAATTCGCCGGCAAACTCGTATTGCGCGAGCTTTTCAGGTGCGATTTGTCCGGATGCGGCGAGGATGCCCAGCGCAATCGGCAGGTCGAAACGTCCCGATTCTTTGGGCAGGTCGGCGGGGGCGAGGTTGACGGTGATTTTTTTGGCAGGGAAGTCGAAACCGCTTTGGATGATGGCGGCGCGCACGCGGTCGCGGCTTTCTTTGACTTCGGTGTCGGGTAATCCGACGATATTGAAATGAGGCAGGCCGTTGGCAAGGTGGGCTTCCACTTCGACCAACGGCGCATTCATGCCGCTCAAGGCGCGGCTGTAAACCAAGGCAAGCGACATGTTTCAGACGACCTTATTCGCCGGCTTCGGTTTGCTGTTTGATTTCGGCGACGGCTTCTTCGGCTGCGGCTTCGGCAGCTTCCAATGCAGTCTGCTCAGGCTCTTGCGCGGCTTCGAGTTTTGCCAGACGTTCTTCCAGCTCGACCAATTTGGTGCGGGTTTTGATCAACACCTGCTGCTGGATGTCGAATTCTTCGCGCGTAACCAAATCCATACGGTTGAACGCGCTGCCGAGCATGGCTTTGACGTTTTTCTCCATGTCTTTGGCGGGGCTGTTGGCGATGGTTTCGCTGATTTTTGCGCTGACTTCTTCAAAGAGTTGTTTGCCGAACATAATCCGTATCCTTTATATCAGAATATATAAAATCCAAGCGTATTGTATAAGGAAAAAGGTCGTCTGAAAACGGGCATTCTGCTGCCGCGCCTTTTCCCTTCCAAACATCGCCCGCGTGTAGCAAATGCCCGCAAAATCGCTCAATCTTGCGGGCATTTTTGAAACGGCTTTTGCCGCCTGTTTCGATATTCGGCGTATTTTAACGCTCGACGCGGGCATCAAAAATCGGCAGCCACCACGCACCGCCGGTAAAGCCTTTGCACGAGCCGGTAGTGTGTTCCTCGCTGCGGACGAAGCTCTTGCCGTCCCACACCGCCGCATTGCTTGTCCAGCAGTCGCCTATGCCGCGGCCTTTGAAGCTGCCGCTGAGGGTGGCTGTTTTCTCGTCGAATCCGCCGTGCCCGCCGTATACCATCGGCGGGAGCACTTGTTCGATTTTGGTCAACTCTTTATCGGCAATGGCATAGTAGCCGCTGGTTTGATAAGCACCGCCGATACAGATGGCCGAAATCAACACCTGACGATCGTTGAGCGGATGGACATACAGGCTGCGGTTCCAACCCATTTGCTCTTTATTATGCAGGGCGTAACAGTAATTATCTTCGCCTTCGGAAACGCGGTTGCTGTTGCGCAGCAGCTTCATGACGGCGCTGTGGCGCGGTGTGTCTTGCTCCAGTATATCGCCTGCTGTTTTCGGTACGGCAACGGCGCGGATGACGGGCTTAGGCTGCGGGCTGAGGACTGTCTGACTGCTGTTGCCTTTGCGTATCAGCGCGGAAGGCGTATTCAGACGACCTTGGAATTCGTCCGCTTTCAACATTGCCGCCGCCGCGCCTTTGTCGGACAAGTGCCATTCATATTTTCCCGCGCGGATGCTGATTTTGCTTTCTTTTTTCAATGCTTCGAGCAAGGCGTTGGTTTGCGCGCTGCTCAATTTGCCTGTGCCTTTTTTGTTCAACGCCAATTTGCCCAGTGATTTGCCGTTCAGTATCAATTCACTGCGGGCTGCCACACGGGCGAGTTGACGCTCATCGTCGTTAAACGGCAGCAGGGAAACTTCGCCGGCTACGGCGGCGTTCGCCCCCGCTTTTCGGGTAAACAAGATGGAAACCGGCGTTTCTGTTTCGTCCGCCTGATATCCGGCAAGACGGCATGTGCCGGTATTGTCGCAAGCGATGTCCCAGTCTTGGTAATTTTGATAAAAGCCTTGGGGCGGAGCGGCCAGTGCGGTGACGGGCAAAACAGCCAGCAGCCATTTTTTCATGATGTATTCCTTCAGTTTTATTTTATAGTGGATGGGTAAAAGATGGCGCGGCAAGGAAACACAGTGCCGCGCTGCTTTTTTTGTAAAACATATGATGCGTCGTTTGCCAAAAAGTTTTTGACTCGGGACGGCAAAGGTCGTCTGAAACTCCCTTTCAGACGACCTTTTTTAAGATATACAGGCTGCGTGTTTAATCATCGTTGTAATCGTAGTAATCATTGTACCAATCGCGGTATTTACGATAGTGGTGTTTATGTCTTTTGTAGCGTGCCTCACGGTAGTAAGGATCGTCATAGTCGTAATCATCACGATCGTAGCGGTAGTCGCGGTAACGGCGGTCGTACCAATAGTTGTCGTTGTCTTTCTGGTTCATTTTTTTATTTCGATAGGCGTATGCATTACCTGCCAAACCACCTGCTACCGCGCCGATGAACGCACTTTGTTCATCGTTACCCAATAGTCCGCCTAAAGCTGCGCCTGCTGCTGCACCGATAAGGGTAGCTTTTCTTTGGTTGTCAGTGCCCCTAGCTTCCGCATTGATGGAGGGGAGGCTGAGGCTGGCGGCGAGTAATACCGCCATAAGTGGTTTCATAGTCATTGTTTCGTCCTTTCGTGAAACACGGCAGGTGCCGGAGAATGGTCGGCATTATAGTCATTCTTTTGTTCGCCGTTCATTTTTCTGTAGAAAATTAGCGTAAACAAATGTTGTTTGTTGAGGCGCGATTGCTTGGTTGATGGATTGGAAGTCTTAACTATATTGGATTTGGCGGTAACAAAACGCCCCGAAGCCGGTATGCGGTTTCGGGGCGTTTGGGTTTCAGACGACCTGTACGGTGTCTGCAACACTTATTTGAAAAAGCCTATTCTTCAGGCAGCCGCCATACGGACAGAATGAATCCGCCCCAGATGACGACGAGTGCGATAATCATCATGATGATGGCTGAGGTACTCATTCTTTATCTCCTTGTTCATGTTCGTGTTCGTCTTTGACGTTGAAGTTTTGACCATGTTTCCAAGGCAGAAGCGACAGTACCACGGAGATGACAATCAGACCGATCGACATGCCCCAGCCGAAGATATTGAGGAAATCGCTGGGATATTTCGAGTAGTTTTCTTTAAGCAGGCCGATTGTGTCTTGGTACAACATATAGCCGAGCATGGCAACGGTAAAGATGACGCAGGCAGTCCAAATCGCGCCGACGCGGACGGAGGAGAGCGCGTTCAGGTGGTTGCGCAGCTCGGGCAGTTTGCGCAGGACGATGATGGCCAAAACATAGACGAAGCCGGCGGCGACGATGCCGTAGGTGTTGACGAATTTGTCCAATACGTCCAAAACGGGCAGGCCTGTGGTCGTGCCGAAGAGCAGGGTGGAGATAATGCCCATCGGAATGCAGACGAGCAGGGTAGCGTTGACGCGGCCGATGTTCAATTTGTCCTGAATGGCGGCAACGATAACCTCGACGATGGAAATCATCGAGGTAATGCCTGCGAATACCAGCGAACCGAAAAACAATACGCCGATCAGCGCCCCCATCGGAGCTTGGTTGATGATGGTCGGGAAGGCGATGAAAGCCAAACCGATGCCGCTGGAAGCCACTTCGCTGACGGCTTGCCCTTTCGCTTGCGCCATAAAGCCCAGCGCGGCAAATACGCCGATACCGGCGAGCAATTCAAAGCTGCTGTTGGCAAAGCCGACAACCAAGCCGGTACCGCCCAAGTCGGTTTTTTTCTTCAGATAGGAAGAGTAAGTCACCATGATGCCGAAGCAGATGGAGAGCGAGAAGAAAATCTGACCGTATGCGGCGACCCAGACTTTCGGATCGGAAAGTTTCGACCAGTCGGGCGTAAACAGCGCGTCCAAACCCTTAGCCGCTCCCGGCAGCGTCAGCGAGATGCCGACCATGATGATGAACATAATCAAAAGCAGCGGCATGAAGAACGACGATGCGCCCGCCACGCCTTTTTGTACGCCTAAAGCCATGATGATGCAGGTAAACAGCCATACGCCGATCAGCGGGCCGACGACTTTACCGACAAAATCCAAGCCCAAGGCTTCAGGACCTGCCATGTTCAAAAAGTCTTTAAAGAAAAACGCTTGCGGATCCGCGCCCCATGCGGCGTTCAGCGAGTAGTAGGCATAGCTTGCCGACCAGCCGATGATGACTGCGTAGTAGATACAGATGATGACGTTGGTCATCACGTTCCACCAGCCCACAGGCTCGAACCAGCGGCCGAGGCGGCGGAAAGCCAGCGGAGCGGAGCCGCGGTAGCGGTGGCCGATGGCGTAGTCGAGCAGCAGCAGCGGGATGCCGGCGGTCAAGAGCGCGACCAGATAGGGTAGGAGGAACGCACCGCCGCCGTTTTCGAAGGCGATGTAGGGGAAGCGCCAAATGTTGCCCAGGCCGACGGCAGAGCCGATAGCGGCAACCATAAACGCGCGGCGGTTGCTAAACGTCGCGCGTTCGTTTGTTTTGGAATCAGACACGTTGATACCTCTTGCTTTGATGTGGTATGAAAACAGCCGCTTGGCGGCTTACGGTTATAGAAATGAGGTCTGACAGGGGTAATGTCGTCTGAAAAAAACAGTCGGCTTGTGGCCTTTGTTTACAATCTATGGCTGTATCGTAAAAAAATTTAACAGGCTTGGCAAGCGGAAAACAGATTTAAGTTGCGTTTCGGGCAGTTCTGGGAATTTCAGACGGCCTTGCATTGCCCAAGGGCAGGGTGAGTTGCCGGATGTGGACGTTATTGTTTTTTGCGTTTAGGGCTTGTTGTGCAATTTGGTATGAATCCGAATACACATTCCTTTTTAAGGAATGACGTAAAAAATAAAAGGTCGTCTGAAAACCGATTTCAAAGTTTCAGACGACCTTTTATCTTTTCCGGAAAACCTAGCTTATCCTCTGCGCAATATGGCGTTGTTGACGTATTTTTGGATGCCGGTGGCAATAGCGTCGGCGCATTGGCGGCGGAAGGAGTCGCTGCCGAGCAGCCGCTCTTCGGTCGGGTTGGACAGGAAGGCGGTTTCGACGAGGATGGATGGGATGTCGGGCGCGCGCAGGACGGCGAAGTTGGCTTCGTCAACGCGGCCTTTGTGGAGTTGGTTGAGTTTGCCCAATTCGGTCAGGACGGAATGTCCGAGTTTGCGGCTGTCGCGCATGGTGGCGGTTTGGGTCATGTCGAGAATGGCGTTATCGACGCTGCGGTTGCCGCTTTTAAGGACGCCGCCGATGGCGTCGGCGTTGTTTTGGGTTTGGGCGAGGAATTTGGCGGCGGAGCTGGTCGCGCCTTTGGTGTTGAGCATATAAACGCCGGTACCGCGCGCAGACGGGCTGGTGAAGGCATCGGCGTGGATGGAGACGAACACGTCGGCATTGCGGGCGCGGGCTTTGGCGACGCGCACGCCCAACGGGATAAAGATGTCTTCGTTGCGGGTCATGTAAACGGTGTAGCCTATGCTTTCGAGGCGGTTTTTGGTTTCGCGGGCGATGGAGAGGACGACGTTTTTCTCTTTCAAGCCGCTGGGTCCGATGGCGCCGGGGTCTTCACCGCCGTGACCGGGGTCTAACATGACGACGGGACGGCGTCCGCCGCGGTTGGAGCGGGGAGGTGCGTCTTGGGCAATGTTCGTGCGATCGGTAGGACGTTGTGTCTGCAGGCGTTTCGGCGGGTTGCCGTTGAGCAGCGCCATCATCGGGTCGTTGGCATCGACGCCGTGCGGATAGAGGTCGATGACGAGGCGGTTTTTAAAGCCGCCGACCGGAGCAAGCGAGAAGACTTGCGGATGGGCGTTTTGCTTGAGGTCGATGACGACGCGTACGGTCGTCGGGGTGTTTTGTCCGGCGCGGATGCTGCGGATATAGGGGTCGTCGGGCAGGACTTTGCCGGAAATGCCTTGCAGGACGCTGTTGATGTTGGCGTTTTGGATGTCAACGACGAGCCTGCCGGGGTTTTCCAAGGCGAAATGCTGATATTGCAGGGCGCGCGAGCTTTCGATGGTGATACGGGTATAGGCATGCGAAGGCCAAATACGGGCGGCGACGAATTGGGCGGGCGGCGCGGCTTTGGCGAGGGCGGAGGCAATCGGCGTGAGGGTGAACAACAGTCCGGCAGTTTGGCGGACGACTTGTCTTCGTGTCAGTTTGAATTTAACCATGCTTCTAAACTTTTTTGTCCGTTGGCGGTGTGTGCGGTAGCGGTGCAGGCCCTGCCCTGCGCGGCGTGATTCAGGGATACGGTGATGTCTGCGGTCGGTGTGAACGCGCCGCCTTGTTGCGGCCATTCGATGATGCAGACGCTGTCAGGGGAGAACAGGTCGTCCAAACCCGCATCTTCCCATTCTTCGGGCGAGGCAAAGCGGTAAAGGTCGAAATGATGGAGCGTGAACGCTTCCAGCGGGTAGGATTCGACAATGGCGTAGGTCGGGCTTTTGACCGCGCCGGTGTGTCCGAGTCCGCGCAGGATGCCGCGCGTGAACGTGGTTTTCCCCGCGCCCAAATCGCCTTGCAGATGGATGACCAATGGCGCGCGCAGCGATTTTGCCCAACTTTCACCCAGCTTGAGTGTGGACTCTTCGTCGGGAAGCCGGCGGGAAAAGGTTGCGCCCTCGCTCATGAAATCAGCCTTGTCGTGTTCTAGAAACCTTAATTATGCTGGATTTACGGGCATTTGCAAACATAAGGGAGGATAAAGTTAGATAAAGATGTTCAATCGGCATCTTTGCCGTCTGCCGTCCAAACGCCGCAGAGGTCGTCTGAAAATACCGTTTCCGCACAACTCAAACCCTTTCAGACGACCCCGTCTCTGTTAAGCCTTGCGCCGAACGTGTACAATCCGCCCCATCATACCTAATCCGTACAAACCGCATCATGACTATCAGCAAACAACGCCCCATCGGCGTTTTCGATTCCGGCGTCGGCGGCCTGACTAACGTCCGCGCCCTGATGGAACGCCTGCCGATGGAAAACATCATCTACTTCGGCGACACCGCCCGCGTTCCCTACGGCACCAAATCCCGCGCCACCATCGAAACCTTCGCCATGCAGATTGTCGATTTCCTGCTGGAAAACGATGTTAAGGCGCTCGTCATCGCGTGCAACACCATCGCCGCCGTTGCCGGACAAAAAATCCGTCAAAAAGCAGGCAATATGCCCGTATTGGACGTGATTTCCGCCGGCGCGCAGGCCGCCCTGAACACCACGCGCAACAACAAAATCGGCATCATCGCCACCAATACCACCGTCAACAGCAACGCCTACGCCCGCGCCATCCACGCCCAAAACCCCGACACGCTCGTGCGCACGCAGGCGACGCCGCTGCTCGTGCCGCTGGTGGAAGAAGGCTGGCTTGACCATGAAGTAACCCGCCTGACCGTACGCGAATACCTCAAACCGCTTTTGGTGGACGACATCGACACGCTCGTCCTCGGCTGTACCCACTTCCCGCTGCTCAAGCCCCTAATCGGCAAAGAAGCGCAAAACGTCGCCCTGGTCGATTCCGCCATCACCACCGCCGAAGCGACCGCCCAAGCGCTCGCCCAAGCGGGCCTGCTCAACACTGAAAACGACAGCCCCGACTACCGCTTCTACGTCAGCGACATCCCCCTGCGCTTCCGTACCATAGGCGAACGCTTCCTCGGACGCAGTATGGAACAAATCGAAATGGTCTCGCTGGGATAAGGCATATCCCGCATACCAAAACGAGAGGTCGTCTGAAAACCCGTGTTTCGAGTTTTCAGACGACCTTTTTGCTATTGGTTTCAGTGATACAAGAAAGTTGAAAGGAAAAGAGAATTAAGAAAGATGTGATGTACAATTACATCCTAAATTGTTTTTGATGGAATAATTTTTTTGAAGGGAGAAATGATGAGTGTCCAAAAATTTATTGATGAAAGCAGAAATTTTTTTAAAGGAGAACAGTTTGATAAGGTAGAACAACGACTGAAGCAGGCTTGGCAAGAAATTATTGGTGAGGCTACACAGGTACAAATTCAAGAGCAAAACGATGTCCGGTATTGGTTGGGATGCTGTTCTTTTGAAAAGGCACAAAGAACTGAAAAAAATGAAAAAGTGATTCAACTGTTGAAAGAAGCAATTAAATATTTTCAGCAGCAGTTATCGCTTGCCAAAAAGCTGTGTAATACACAAGCTAGTATTGAAGAGCAGTATGCTTATGGTTGGCTGGGTCGTTGTTATTTGGAGCTGGCGATAAGGGAAAAAATTGTTGATACAACAAACATATGCCTTCATCAAGCTATTAGAAGTTATTATCATCAGCTAGATATCCTTAATAGATTGGAAAAAAAAGAGGATTTTGTTAAAGAACAAATTAAGGCTCAAAATTGGCTAGGTCATTGTTATTCTGAACAAGCAAAGCGAACACTAATTTCAGATAGAAGGATTAGGCTGATTAAGAAGGCTCTACAGTGTTATTCTCAACAATTGGATCTTATCAAACAAGCAGCAACAACCTTACGACCACATATCTTAGAACAAGCTCAGGCACATTCATGGATAGGCGGTGCCTATTTGGAATGGGCGCTACACACTAAAAATGTGGAGAGTGCGGAAGGGCTACTGAACAAAGCTATTGACCATCATAAACAGGAATTACAACTTTCTGGAGAACTTGATAATCAGGATAATCAGATAGATAAGCAAAACGGTATCATAGGGCAGATTTATGCTCAATATCACATTGGGTGTTGTTATTTCGAGCAGGCTAGAAGAGCGAAAGATGACACTCAAGCCGATGATCTTTTCCAAAAATCTGCCAAATTTTTTGAAAATGTACGCGATCAGATTGAAAATGTACGCGATCAGATTCCTGCGTTAATTGATTGGCCTAAAAAGAATTTTTTAGAGAGTTCTCTCAAACATTATCTAAAATATTTTGCCTATCGTGATCAAAAATGGGTGAAATATTTTAAGGATAAGAAAGAAGAAATAAAAGAACTTCTCTTTATTCCAAAGGCTAATGACCCTCGTTTAAGTAATGCTATTTCTACTATTTTGGCAGTCTTGAATATTCCAACGATAGAGTTAGGCTCTATTCCCTTAGCTCATTACACTTCTCCAATCGTGTGCCATAAATTGTTTGGTATTGGGGAAGAGATTAATCCATTGCGAATTGGTAGTTCTACCGATATGAATGATCCTTCAGAAGGTAAAACTTTGCTGGAGTTTTTGGATGTGCAGGATTTGGAGTTGGAAAATAAGGTGGATTATCCGACTTATAATGCCTTCTTCACTTGTTTTTCGAGTCGCGTCAATGATTTGAATCAGTTCCGTCTGTATGGCAAAGAAGATGGTATAGAGGCTTCAGGTTGTTGCCTAGTGGTTAATAAAAATGGGGATTGGTTAAAGGAGGTGGATCTTTCTTCTCCCTTTCGTAGCCTAGCTTCAACTCAAAAAGAACATGCAGAGAATGGGCTGCAAGATAAGAGTTCTCACAAGTTACCAGAGATTGAGCTCTCAATTTTTCAGTTTGAAAAGTTGCCACTTTATCAGATTGCCTATATTGCTTATGAGGATGAGTACATTTCTAGGGAAAAATGCGGAAGATGGTTTGAGATGCCGCATGGTAAGTTTGGCATTCGTTTGAAACCTATTGGAGATAATAAAAAGTGGCATGAATTCCGCTTGACTAAATTGGAAGAGGCATTGCAAGAATTAATGAATTTTCTCCATAATAAAAACAGTTTTGAAGAAGAGGATAAACAGATTTTGGAATATATCCGTTATTTGTTTAAAGACTTTGCTTTCCGAGATGAAGAAGAATTTCGATTGATGAAAATTGCGAAAATTGACGCAGAGGAAGTTAAATATTGTGATGTAAGCCAATCGGTCTTTATTCCTTATTCTGATATACGGGATATAGTGGATGAGGTAATTTTGGGTACGAATTACGAGAAGACCAGCAGAAGGCGTAAGGCGGAGGTGTTTCAATATCAGATGCGCAAGCTGTGTCCTGATGTGAAAGTATCTAGGTCGTCACTGCCTATTAATCCGCCACTTAGGTAAGTTTGTCTTAGTGGGAAATGTAAAAAGGTCGTCTGAAATTAAGTTTTCAGACGACCTTTTTAGTGTGTCAAACCGCTGTTAGGAAACAATTTCGCCTTGGGCGCGTTGTTTGTCGATGCTGCGGTTGATGTGCCATTGTTGGGCGATGGTCAGGAGGTTGTTGACTACCCAGTACAATACCAGACCTGCAGGGAAGAAGAAGAACATGGCTGAGAAAATCAGCGGCATGACTTTCATCATTTTTGCCTGCATCGGGTCGGTCGGCGGCGGGTTGAGGAATGTTTGGGCAAACATGGTTACCGCCATAATTACGGGCAGAATGTAGTAAGGGTCGGAGCGGCTAAGGTCGGTAATCCAGCCCAGCCAAGGAGCCTGACGCAATTCTACGGAGGCGAACAATGCCCAGTACAAGCCGATGAAGACGGGGATTTGCAACAGCATGGGTAGGCAGCCGCCCAGCGGGTTGATTTTTTCGTCTTTGTAAAGCTGCATCATGGCTTGCTGTTGCGCCATACGGTCGTCGCCGTATTTTTCTTTGATGGCTTGCAGTTTGGGCGCGGCGGCGCGCATTTTTGCCATCGAGCGGTAAGAGGCGTTGGTCAGCGGGTAGAGTACGGCTTTGACGATAATGGTCAAAACGATGATTGCCCAGCCCCAGTTGCCGATAATGTTGTGCAGTTGGTTCAGGAGCCAGAAGAGGGGGGAGGCGAACCAGTGTACTTTGCCGTAGTCTTTTGCCAGTTGCAGGTTGTCGGCGATATTGGCGATGACGGATGTGGTCTGCGGGCCGGCGTAGAGGTTGATGGAGGCTTCGGATTTCGCGCCGTTTTGGATGGCGGCAAGGGGAACGCTGACGCTGGTGCTGTACAGGTTGTCGTTGCGGCGTTTGATGTCGATACGGCAGTCGCCTGCGGCGCAAACGCTTTGTCCGCCTTTGGGTTGGAGAATCCAGGTGGACATGAAGTGGTGTTCAATCATGCCGAGCCAGCCGGTTTGGGTTTTGCGGGCGTATTCGGCTTCGTTTTTGCCTGATTTGGCATCGTCGTCCAAGTCGGAGAAGCTGACTTTTTGGAATTTGCCTTCGGGGGTGTAAACCACCGGGCCGACGAAAGAGCGGGTAAAGTAGCCTTGACCTTCGGGTTCGCTGCGGTCGCGTACGATGCGGTAGTCTGCGCTCAGGTTGGCGGGCTTGCCGCTGGTGTTGGTGATGTCGAAACGGACGTTGACGAGGTAACTGTCTTTGGTGAAAGTATAGACTTTGTCGATTTTCAGTCCGTTTGTTTCAGGCGCGCTCAGGCGAACTTCAACTTTGTCGCCGTTGAGACTGTATTCTTTTTGCGCTGCGGTAAAGTTGACGCCTTTGAGGATGTTGTTGCCTTGTGCATCCAAAAGCTCGGACTGGGCAACGTAGGTGTATTCTTTGCTGTCGTTAAACAGGGTGAAGGGTTTGTTTTCGTCGCCATTTGCTTTGTATTTGAGCAGGGTCATTTGACGCAGGTCGCCGCTTTTTTCGTCGATGACGGCTTTGACCGTGTCGGTCGTTACGGTAATCGGCGTTGCGGGGGCGAGTGCGGCTTCAGCGGCAGCGGTTGCGGCGGTTTGCTGCTGTTGCTGCGCGGCTTGTTGTGCCGGATTGGGTTTGGGGCTGGGGAAGAAATGTTCCCAGCCGGCAAAGATTGCCAGCGAAATGGCAAAAAATGCCACAAGTCTTTTAAAATCCATAAGAGATTCCTGGAATTGACGGGTATGTAATGGAGATGAAAACTGCTTCAGACGGCATTATATAGAAACCGACGGGAAATTAAAGGAAATCAAGTTATCCGAATGATTCGGATTACGGGACGGGGTCGTGTCCGTGTCCGCCGAAAGGGTGGCAGCGGGCGATGCGTTTGAGGGCGAGCCAGCCGCCTTTGAATGCGCCGTATTTTTTGACTGCCTCGACAGCGTATTGCGAACAGGTCGGGGTATAGCGGCAGCGCGGCGGTATCAGCGGGCTGACGGCGTATTGGTAAAAACGGATCAGCGCGAGGACGAATTTGGACAACAGGGTATTCATCAGCGTTTGCGCATAAGTTGCGCCAATTGGTTTCGGGCTTCGGCGGCATTTTGCCGGTTGAATGCCAGGCGGACGCGTACGACGAAATCATGTGGCGGCAGGCTGTTTTTGTTCAGCCTGAACCAATCGCGGATGACGCGCTTCATGTAGTTGCGTTCATGCGCGCGTTTCGCTGTTTTTTTGCTGACGACCAAGCCGAGCCGCGGATGGTTCAATCCGTTGTCGGCAGATTGGGAAACTTGCAGCAAATCGCGGCTGCGCCGGTTTTTGAACGCAAAAACGGATGAAAAATCATCCGTTTTTAATAAGCGGTACTGCTTTCCGAAGCGGTAGTCCAAAATTACACTGCCAAGCGTTTGCGGCCTTTGGCGCGACGGGCTGCCAATACTGCGCGGCCACCGCGGGTTTTGGAGCGGACCAGGAAGCCGTGGGTACGTTTGCGTTTGGTAACGGAAGGTTGATAAGTGCGTTTCATGATGTTTCCTAAAAAATCGGTAGATAAATAAACCGTGAATTACACTCTAATTTTCTGCTTTTGTCAATCTCGGTTGAGTAAATGGATATGGCGCGCGGGGTGATTCGGTTTGCGGATTCGCGTAGTGCTTTGTGGATAAAATTTCCGGCGGGTTGTGGATAAAGTTTGGCGGAGTGGGTATAATCGGCAATTCCTGTCCCTTTGTCGGGCGATAGGTCGTCTGAAAATGGTGGTGCGGATTTATCGTGATGATTTTCCAAAAATAATTTAATTGTATTTTCAGACGGCGTCCGGTTTGGTGGATAGGGTTTGTGCGGTATTTGCGACACTTTTCCCGTCGGGCTGAAACCGCATTTTCAAGGGCTGCAATTTCCGACGGTTTCTCTCCGTTTCTTTCCAACGATTTCCACGACTCGAGCTTATTCATGACGCTAGCAGAATTTTGGCCGCAGTGCCTCCGCCGACTTCACGATATTTTGCCTGCCGGGCAGTTCGCGCAATGGATTGCGCCCTTGACCGTGGGCGAGGAAAACGGCGTGTGGGTGGTTTACGGTAAAAACCAGTTTGCCTGCAATATGCTCAAAAGCCAGTTTGCCGCCAAAATCGAAGTGGTGCGTGCGGAATTGGCCCCGCAGCAGGCGGCTTTTGCGTTTAAGGCGGGCGCGGGGCAGCATTATGAAATGGCGGAAAATGCGGGGGCAGTTGCGCCTGAACAAGCCGCGTTGACGGAAGAAATGCCGAAAGCGGACGCGCAAGAATCTTTTTCGGACGGGACGTCGTCTGAAAACTCGGACAAACCCTCCGTTGCGAAAACAGCGGCGGACATTTTGGCGCAGCGCATGAAAAACCTGCCGCACGAAAGCAAACAGCCTGCCGCCGCGCCCGCAGAATCCAAAGCCGTTGCCAAAGCCAAAACGGAAGCGCAGCGCGATGCGGAAGAAGCGCGTTATGAGCAGACCAATCTGTCGCGCGACTACACATTCGATACCTTGGTAGAAGGTAAGGGCAACCGCCTTGCCGCCGCCGCCGCCCAAGCCATTGCCGAGAACCCGGGGCAGGGCTACAACCCGTTTTTCCTGTACGGCAGTACGGGTTTGGGTAAAACCCACTTGGTGCAGGCCATCGGCAACGAACTGCTGAAAAACCGTCCTGACGCCAAAGTGCGTTATATGCATTCAGACGACTATATCCGCAGCTTTATGAAGGCGGTGCGCAACAATACTTATGATGTATTTAAGCAGCAATACAAACAATACGACCTGCTGATTATCGACGACATCCAGTTCATCAAAGGCAAAGACCGTACGATGGAAGAATTTTTCTATCTGTACAACCATTTCCATAACGAGAAAAAACAGCTCATCCTCACTTGCGACGTGTTGCCTGCCAAAATCGAAGGCATGGACGACCGCCTCAAATCGCGTTTCTCATGGGGTTTGACTTTGGAACTCGAGCCGCCCGAGCTGGAAATGCGCGTGGCGATTTTGCAGAAAAAGGCAGAAGCGGCAGGTATCAGCATTGAAGACGAAGCCGCATTGTTTGTCGCCAACCTGATTCGTTCCAACGTGCGCGAACTGGAAGGCGCGTTCAACCGCGTCAGCGCCAGCAGCCGCTTTATGAACCGCCCCGTCATCGACATGGATTTGGCGCGCACGGCTTTGCAGGACATCATTGCCGAAAAACACAAAATCATTACCGCCGACACCATTATCGACGCGACTGCCAAATATTACCGTATTAAAATCAGCGATATACTCGGCAAAAAGCGCACACGCAACATTGCCCGTCCGCGTCAGGTCGCCATGAGCCTGACCAAAGAACTGACCACTCTCAGCCTGCCATCCATCGGCGACGCTTTCGGCGGACGCGACCACACAACCGTCATGCACGGCGTGAAAGCGGTAGCAAAACTGCGCGAAGAAGATCCCGAGTTGGCGCAAGATTACGAAAAACTCCTGATTCTGATTCAAAATTGAGTCAGAACCGGCTTTCAGACGACCCCTCTCTTAAAAGGTCGTCTGAAAACACAAATACACTTTGATTTTAACGGCGGCGAATCAACCATCTCGTCCGCCGAACCCGATTCAAAAACACCCGAAATAACCGATTCAAAAGGAATTGACCATGCTGATTTTACAAGCCGACCGCGACAGTCTGCTCAAGCCGCTGCAAGCCGTTACCGGTATCGTCGAACGCCGCCATACCCTGCCCATCCTCTCTAACGTCCTGCTCGAAAGCAAAGACGGTCAAACCAAACTCCTGGCGACCGACTTGGAAATCCAAATCAACACGGCCGGCCCGGAAAGTCAGGCAGGCGACTTCCGCATCACCACCAACGCCAAAAAATTCCAAGATATCCTGCGCGCCTTGCCCGACAGCGCCATCGTTTCGCTCGACTGGGCGGACAACCGCCTGACCCTGCGTGCAGGCAAATCACGCTTCGCCCTGCAAACCCTGCCTGCCGAAGACTTCCCGCTGATGAGCGTCGGCGAAGACATCAGCGCCGCGTTTTCCCTGTTGCAGGAGACTTTCAAAACCATGCTTTCACAAGTCCAATACAGCATGGCAGTACAAGACATCCGCTACTACCTCAACGGCTTGCTGATGCAGGTTGAAGGCAACCAACTGCGCCTCGTCGCCACCGACGGCCACCGCCTTGCCTACGCCGCCAGCCAAATCGAAGCCGAATTGCCCAAAACCGAAGTCATCCTGCCGCGCAAAACCGTTTTGGAACTCTTCAAGCTGCTGAACAACCCGTCCGAACCCATCAGCGTCGAGCTGCTCAACAACCAAGTACGCTTCCAATGCAACGGCACGACCATCGTCAGCAAAGTCATCGACGGCAAATTCCCCGACTTCAACCGTGTCATCCCGCTGGACAACGACAAAATCTTCCTCGTTTCCCGTACCCAACTTTTGGGCGCGCTTGAACGTGCCGCCATCCTTGCCAACGAAAAATTCCGCGGCGCGCGCCTGTTCCTGCAACCCGGCCTCTTGAGCGTCGTGTGCAGCAACAACGAGCAGGAAGAAGCACGCGAAGAACTCGAAATCGCCTACCAAGGCGGCGAACTCGAAGTCGGCTTCAACATCGGCTATCTGATGGATGTATTGCGCAACATCCATTCCGACGATATGCAGCTCGCCTTCGGTGATGCCAACCGCTCGACCTTGTTTACCGTACCGAACAACCCGAACTTCAAATACATCGTTATGCCGATGCGCATTTGATGCGGTTGTTTTGAAATGAATAAAAAGGTCGTCTGAAAACCAAACAGGTTTCAGACGACCTTTTTATGTGGCTGAACAACAGCGAAACAATCAGCTTTCGGATGTTTCCTGTTTTAAATCGACCAATCGCGTTCCCGCCAAGAAATCGTATAAAAACTGCCGGTCGGGGTTCAGCAGGGCAAAGCCCCACGGCAGGATGAGCCAGATAAGGGCGGCACCAAAGGCAGGTATGGGCGGGATGGCGAGCAGGTGGCGCAGGCCGGCGTAGGCGAGCAGGGGGATGAAGACGACGAAGATACACGACCAAATAAAGCGGATGCGCAGTTGCGACAATGGCGGCAGCGTACCGTTTCTGCCGTGCAGCCCGATTTTCCACGTCTGCATGGCGAGGGTGCGGCCGGTTTTCGTCCAGTTGGTTTTGAAGTAGAGCCACCAGCTTCCTACAAAGATAACGCAGGTAACCAAGCTGGAAAGGAGCTGGGAGACGGGGTTGAGGAAAATCGCGGCGATGCCGGCAAGGAGGGCGGCGATGGCGGTCACGGCGCCGGTCAGCAGCAATTCGTACATCAGGGCGGCAAGGCGGCGTTTGACGGGGGCGGGGGGAAGGGCGGTCATGGCGGTCTGCTCGGTAAAAAGGTCGTCTGAAAAACGGAATACTTGGTTCGGGCGAAACCGCCGCATCCGTTTTCAGACGACCTTTGTGTGGGAGGAATCAGCGGTGGGGGCGTTTTTGTCCGCGCGCCTGCTGGGCTGCCATCTGGTTCATTTCCTGACGGGTCGGGCGTTTTTTGAACATGGCGTGCGCTTCGTCAACCGAGCATTTTTGCGACAGGCAGACCAACGTTACCGCGTCTTTTTGGTGCTGACCGCCGCTGTGGTACATACGGCGCAGGTTGGCTTCGTTGATGCGGCCTTTTTCGGGGTCGATGTCGAATTTTTTCAGGCGCTCGATGAACTGGCGCTGTTGGCGGCGCGAAGTCCAGACAAAGCCGCCGGCGGCTGCGGCGACGATGATGACGGCAATCAGGATGGCGAGCGGCCATGAATCGACGATTAAGACGATGAGCAGGCTTAAAACGGCGGTGGTCAGCACGAGCAGGCCGCCGATGCGGAGTTTGGTTTGGTTGTCCATGAAGTTGTAGTTCCTTATCAAGGGTGGGAGGTCGTCTGAAAAACGGAGGCTGGTTTCGGAGAACCTGCCGCGTCGGTTTTCAGACGACCTTGAATCTCGTAATTAACGCTATTTTACAGTATTTTCGGAATGTGGTGGGAAGGTGGCAGCAGGTGGAGTTTCCTGCCGCAAAGTTAAAGAAAACGGGATTGTTTGTTTGCCGTTATTTCCATCCAGACAGAAATAACGGCAAGTTGTGCTTTTATGATTTCAATTCCTTATTATCACCACGCAGCGCGTTCCCTCATATCTTCCACCGCTTCCACCAACGCCGCCGCCAATGGCGGATCAAACGACGAGTGTCCCGCCTGAATCACGCGCAGTTCGGCTTCGGGGAGCGCCTGCGACAGTTCCCACGCGCTTTGCATGGGGGTGCATAAGTCGTAGCGTCCTTGTACGATGATGGTCGGGATATGTCGGATTTTGTCCGTGTTCGCCAAAATCGCTTTGTCGCCTTTCAGCCAGCCTTCGTTGACGAAATAATGGTTTTCCAAACGGGCGATGGCGAGCGATTGGTACGCGTCTTCATCGACGTCTTGCGGTTCGAAGCGGATCAGGTAGCTTTCCCAGTCTGCCCAGGCTTTGGCGGCTTTCAGACGACCTGTTTCATCTTCGCCGAACAGCATTTCGTGATACGCCGCAATCAGGCTGCCGCGTTTTTCTTCGGCGACGGGCGCGAGGAATTTCTGCCATTGCGCGGGATAAATCTGGCTGACGCCACCTGCTTCGTCCAGCCACGCCATTTCGGACGGGCGGCACAGGAATATCCCGCGCAAGACGAGTCCGGCAACGCGTTCGGGATGGGTTTCGGCATACGCCAGCGACAAGGTGCTGCCCCATGAGCCGCCGAACACCAGCCATTTTTGAATGCCCAGCATTTCGCGGACTTTTTCGATGTCGGCAACCAAATCCCAAGTCGTGTTGTCGTCGGTGCAGGCGTAAGGCAGCGAGTGGCCGCAGCCGCGCTGGTCGATGATGACGATGCGGAACACGTCGGGATTGAAAAAGCCGCGGCAGGCAGGCGATGCGCCCGCGCCCGGGCCACCGTGCAGGAAGATGACGGGCAGTCCGTCGGGATTGCCGGATTCTTCCCAATAGATTTGATGGATGTCCGATACTTGCAGCAGGCCGCTGCGGATGGGTTCGCGGATGGGGTACATGGTGTTTCTCCTGTTGTCTGACGTTGGGATTGTACCCATCGGGCAGGCAAACGACAAACGGCAAGGGGTCGTCTGAAATCCCCTTGCGCCGCCGCGTTTCCCGACCGCCCGACTATCCGCTATAATTCCCCGATACCCGCGCAACCGAAAGAATGAAATGAACAAAATCCTGATGACCGCCGCCGTGCTGCTTCTGTCCGCCTGCGGCTTCCATCTCAAAGGCATGGGCGGCACCGCACGCACGCTGCCGTATCCCGCTTGGCACATCCAAAACGCCTCCGTGATGCAGAAGGCTTTGGAAAACGCCCTGCGCCGCGTCGACGGCAAACCCGTTTCCGCCGCCGAAGCGCAAATGACGTTGAACATCAAGGGCATCGAAACCCGTCAGGACATCTACACCATCACCCGCGCCGCGCTGGTCAACGAATACCTGCTGACGCTGCGCGTCGAAGCCCAAGCCATGCGCAACGGCGAGCCAGTGGGCGAACCGATTACCGTCCTCGTCAATCGCACGATGGACTACAACGACAGCGAAGTGTTGGGCAAACAGGAAGAAAGCGAAACCATTTGGGCGGAAATGCGCGCCGACGCCGCCGACCAAATCGTCCGCCGCCTGACGTTCTTGAAAGCGTATTGATGGCGGTCATGAATATCGAACAGGTCAGCGCGGATATGCCGCTTTCGCCGCTGTACATCATTCACGGCGAAGAAGACCTGTTGCGCATCGAAGCCCTCGACACCCTGCGCGCCGCCGCCAAAAAACAAGGCTACCTCAACCGCGAAGTCTTTACGGCGGACAACGGCGCCGACTGGGACGAACTCCTGCAAAGCGCAGGCAGCGCGGGGCTTTTTGCCGACTTGAAACTTTTGGAAATCCACATTCCGAACGGCAAGCCCGGCAAAACCGGTGGCGACGCGCTGCAAACCTTCGCCGAACGCCTGCCCGAAGACACCGTTACCCTGATTCTGCTGCCCAAGCTCGAAAAAGCCCAAACGCAGGCAAAATGGTTCACCGCGCTCGCCGCCAAAGGCACCGTACTCGAAGCCAAAGCCATTAGCGCGCAAGCCCTGCCGCAGTGGATAAAGGGTCGTCTGAAAAAGGTCGGACTCGACATCGAACCCGACGCGCTTGCCCTGTTTGCCGAACGCGTCGAAGGCAACCTGCTCGCCGCCCGCCAAGAAATCGACAAACTCGCCCTGCTGCACCCGCAAAACCATACCGTCAACATCGCCGATGCCGAAGCCGCCGTCGCCAACGTCGCCCGTTTCGACGTATTCCAGCTCTCCGGCGCATGGATGAAAGGCGATGCCCTGCGCGTCGCCCGCCTTCTGGACGGACTCGAAGCAGAAGGCGAAGAACCTGTCTTGCTGCTGTGGGCGGTTGCCGAAGACATCCGCACCCTCATCCGCCTGACCGCCGCGCTTAAACAAGGACAGAGCGTACAATCCGTCCGCAACAGCCTGCGCCTGTGGGGCGACAAACAAACCCTCGCGCCGATTGCCGTCAAACGCATTCCCGCCGTCCGCCTGATCGAAGCGCTCAAAACCTGCGCCAAAATCGACCGCATCATCAAAGGCGCGGAAGACGGCGACGCGTGGACGGAGTTCAAGCAGTTGGTGACGGGGTTGGCGGTGTGAAGGTGTATATATCCGGGTTGCTTGCGGCGAGCACATCCTGTTATTAGAGCCTGCCCGGCATGATGAAGACCGGGGAGGGGTTGAAAACCCGACAAAAAAGAACATATTGAATGAGGCAGAAATCTTCCTGTTTCCGATAAATCGGCCATCCGCACATACACCCTCGTTTTCAGACGACCTTTCAAAGGAAAACCATGTTTCAAAACTTTGACTTGGGCACTGTCCTGCTCGCGATTCCGCCCGTCCTCCTTGCCCTGACCATACGCGAAGTCGCGCGTGGTTATACCGCCCTCCGTTGGGGCGACAGTACCGCCCAACAATACGGGCGGCTGACGCTCAACCCCCTGCCGCATATCGATCCGGTAGGTACGATCGTCGTCCCCATAATCAGCCTGCTGCTGACCCCGTTCGTTTTCGGTTGGGCGCGCCCGATGCCCATCGACCCGCGCAATTTCCGCGATCCGCGCCGCGCTTGGCGTTGGGTTTCCATTTCCGGTCCGATTGCCAATCTGATTTTGGCGTTCTTTTGGGGCTTTGTTGCCGCCTTTGCCGTTTACGCGCCCGAATCCTATCAGGAACCGTTGGTCCGAATGGCGCAATACGGCGTTATCGTGAACGCGATTTGGGTTGCTTTCAGCCTGATTCCCATCCTGCCTTGGGACGGCGGCATCTTTATCGATACGTTCCTGTCTGCCAAACAGTCCATGCAGTTTCGCAAAATCGAACCTTACGGAATGTGGATTGTCCTAATATTGATGTTCACAGGGCTGTTGGCAAAAATCATCCTGCCTATCGTTGCACTGATACAGACGGCTGTGTACCTCTTTATGACCTTGTTAATCTGAATCGTCTGCAAGACAGTAAAGAGGTTGTCTGAAACCTTAAACACACCCGCAGGGCGCATGATTGCGCCCTTTGTTTTACCTGTTTCCAAAGTAAATCTCATTGGAAACCCTGCTTAAAAATTGTACAATGGCAGCCCTTTCCATACGGCGGTTTGACCATGCGCATCGGCGGCTACATTATCGACAATCCCATTGCACTCGCCCCGATGGCGGGCATCACGGACAAACCGTTCCGCCGACTTTGCCGAGATTTTGGCGCGGGTTGGGCAGTGTGCGAAATGCTGACCAGCGACCCGACGCTTAGAAATACCAAAAAGACCCTGCGCCGCAGCGATTTTGCCGATGAAGGCGGTATCGTTGCCGTCCAGATTGCCGGCAGCGATCCGCAGCAGATGGCGGATGCCGCGCGTTACAACGTCAGCCTCGGGGCGCAGGTTATCGACATCAACATGGGCTGTCCCGCCAAAAAAGTCTGCAATGTTCAAGCCGGCAGCGCGCTGATGCAAAACGAGCCGCTGGTTGCCGCCATTCTCGAAGCCGTCGTCCGCGCGGTGGACGTTCCCGTTACCCTCAAAACCCGTTTGGGCTGGCACGACGACCACAAGAACCTACCTGCCATCGCCCGCATCGCCGAAGATTGCGGCATCGCCGCCCTTGCCGTCCACGGACGCACACGCACGCAAATGTATAAGGGCGAAGCGGCTTATGATCTGATTGCCGAGACCAAAGGTCGTCTGAACATCCCCGTCTGGGTCAACGGCGACATCACTTCGCCGCAAAAAGCCGCCGCCGTCCTCAAACAAACCGCCGCCGACGGCATCATGATAGGGCGCGGCGCACAAGGCAGGCCGTGGCTCTTTCGCGATTTGAAATATTACGCCGAACACGGCGTTTTGCCGCCTGCCTTGAGCTTGGCAGAATGTAACGCGACCATTTTGAACCACATCCGCGCCATGCACGCGTTTTATGGCGAAGTCGCCGGCGTACGCATTGCCCGCAAACACATAGGCTGGTACATCGACGAAATGCCCGACGGAGAGCAGACACGCCGGGACATCAACCGCTTGGACAGCGTAGCGGCACAATACGATACCCTTGCCGCCTATCTTGAGGCGCTTTCGGAGAAAACCGACCGCTGGGTGTGTGATTATCGTGAAGGGTAGGGCGTTTCAGACGACCTTTTTATTTTTGGGAAGTAAATATGAAATTAACGCCGCGTTTACAAAGCTTAGGTATTGCTGCGCTGTTGATGACAGGATACGGGTTTTATGCTTATGACTATAATTTGATAGCCTGTAAATTAATGGATCGCAATTGGAATGACGACAAGGGCAGGTGCATGAATCCCGATTGCCGTCAACATGATGCGTGTATGTTGAGTGCGTTTAAGAGTAGAGCGACATGCGAAACCATCCGTCCCGGTGACAGTTTGGACAAGGCTTGGTATGTACTGGGCGAACCTTGGTATGAGAAAAACGGGCGTTTCTTTTGGGATGATAAATATGGAGATCATGTAGCAGAAATCGAACCGGACGGAGAAAAGGTTGGCAAGATTACCTGCTTGGGGGAGTAGGTTGTGTGGACTGTAATCCGGCATGGTGAAGGCTTGATGGTTAATCTTCATTCATTCTTAAAGGCTGATGTGCCTTTCTACAGCCAACCTCCTTTAATACAAAAGGCTTCAGTATGACTTTTTGGCATGGCTTTTGGATTATTACCGGCGTGCATTTTTTGGCGTGCATGTCGCCCGGCCCTGATTTTGTACTCGTTTCGCAGCAGGCGTTGAGCCGGGGGCGGGCTGCCGGAATGTTGACCGCGCTGGGCATTGCGTTGGGATTCGGTATCCACATTATTTATTCCGTACTCGGCTTGGTCACGCTGGTGGCTCAGTCCGCCCCGCTTCTAACTGCGGTCAAAATTGGCGGCGGACTGTATCTGCTGTATATCGGCTATAAAGGTTTGCGCGCGAAAGCTGCGGGCGGGACGGTCGAAATCCGTAAGGACCATATGGCGGACGAACCGACACGGAAAACGATATGGCGCGGGGTGTTGTGCAATGTGCTGAACCCGAAGGCGGTCGTGTATATGCTGTCGCTGTTTACCGTCGTATTGTCGCCGGATACGCCGATGTGGCAGATGGGGGTTTACGGCGTATGGATGGCGCTGATGCTGTTCGTTTGGCTCGGCCTTGTCGCGCTGATGTTGTCCGCCCCTGCCGTGAGCAAACGTTTTCAGCGTTTCGGTCATTGGATAGACCGATTTTGCGGCGGGGCGTTGGCTTTGCTGGGGATTAAGGTTATCAGCGGGTAGCTTGGGTCGTCGGGCCAACAGGATGATTCTTATCCGGAAATGGCGGCAATATCAGGTCGTCTGAAAACACAGTTTTATCGAAATAAAAAACAATCTATTTAATTCAAACTCAACAAACGTCGTCTGAACCCCGTTTCAGACGACCTGTCATCTTTAAAAACAACGAAGG
This sequence comes from Neisseria sp. HMSC067H09, assembly GCF_001814135.1. NCBI lineage: Bacteria > Pseudomonadati > Pseudomonadota > Betaproteobacteria > Neisseriales > Neisseriaceae > Neisseria > Neisseria sp. HMSC067H09. The sequence goes on from NZ_KV814946.1 coordinate 105,231, forward strand.
AGGATATGTTATGAAACAACCCATCCCCGATATTGCGCAATGCGTTGAACAGAATTTGCAACAATATTTCAAAGACTTGAACGGTACGGAGCCTTGCGGCGTGTACGATATGGTGTTGCACCAAGTGGAAAAGCCGATGCTTGCGTGCGTGATGGAACAATGCGGCGGCAATCAGTCCAAAGCGGCGGTGATTTTGGGGTTGAACCGCAATACGCTGCGTAAGAAACTGTTGCAGCACGGTTTGCTGTAAATATCGGTCTTGTTGCAAAGGGAGAAAACTGATGAAGCAGGAACTTCGCCATGACGGCGGTACGCGGGGGAAAACGTTGAACGTCCATTTCATCCTGCACGAGGATTTTGAAGTGCCGGGCGCGTATTGGGATTGGGCGCGGTCGCGCGGGCATCGTACGGCGTTGACTAAGGTTTATGAGTCGGAAGCGTTGCCCGAAAACGCGGACGGTATCGATTTTCTGATTGTCATGGGCGGGCCGCAGTCGCCCGATGAAGACAGGCAGGCTTTTCCGTATTACGACCCTGAAGCCGAGCTGCGCCTGATGCGTCAGGCGGTGGCGGCGGACAAGTACATTGTCGGCGTGTGCTTGGGCGCGCAGCTTTTATCCGTCGCCTACGGCGCACGGCACGGGCGTAGCCCGCACCGCGAAATCGGCGTGTATCCGGTCGAGTTGACGCAGGAAGGTTTGAACGACCCGCATACCGCCTTGTTGGGCGCGTCTTTCCTTGCGGGGCATTGGCACGGGGATATGCCCGGACTGACGGATGGGGCGGCAGTATTGGCGGCGAGCAAAGGTTGTCCGCGCCAGATTGTCCGCTTCTCACCCAAGCATTATGCGTTTCAGGCGCATTTGGAATTTGACCGCGCCGCCGTCGGCCTCTTGATTGCCGCCGACGGGCGCGAAAACTTGGCGGCGCAAAGCAGGACGCAGGCTTATGTGCAGCATCCTGATGAAATCGAGCGTTTCGATTTTACGCAGATGAACGCGAAACTCTTTGCCTTTTTGGATTCGTTGACCGAATCGGGGCAGGGTGGGGCGTGATGTCCCGCCTTTCATCAGTGCATCCTTTTATCCGACGACTTGAGCCATGATTTACCAAATACTCTCCTTATTGATTTGGGGCAGCTCGTTTATCGCCGCCAAATATACTTACGAGATGCTTGATGCCGCGCTGATGGTCGAGGCGCGGCTGTTGATTGCCGCGTTGATGGTGCTGCCTTCCTGTTACCGCCATTTCGGCAAGATTCCGCGCCGCGAGTGGAAGCCTTTGTTGTGTATCGCCTTTATCAACTACGTCGTGGTGTTGCTGCTTCAGTTTATCGGCTTGAAATACACGTCCGCCGCCAGCGCGATTACCATGGTCGGGCTGGAACCCTTGTTAGTAGTGTTTGTCGGTCATTTCGTTTTTAACGATAAAGCCAAGATTTACCACTGGATTTGCGGGGCGGCGGCGTTTGCCGGCATCGGGATGATGGTGCTGGGCGGTGCGGAAGAGGGCGGCGCGGTCGATTGGTTCGGCTGTTTGCTGATTCTGCTTGCGGGATTCGGTTTCGCCGGCGTGATACGGCCGAGCCAGCAGATGATTGCCCGCATCGGTGCGCCCGCATTTACTTCTGCTTCCATGGCGGCGGCGGCGGTGTTGTGCCTGCCGTTTTCGCTGGTGTTGGCTCAGAGCTATGAAGTCCACTGGTCGTGGGGCGGCGTGCTGTCGGTTTTGTATTTGGGGGTGGGATGCAGTTGGCTTGCCTATCTCTTATGGAACAAGGGCATGAACAAAGTTCCTGCCAATGTCTCCGGCCTCTTGATTTCGCTCGAACCCGTCGTCGGCGTCATCATGGCGGTATGGATTCTGGGCGAACATTTGTCCGCCGTGTCCGCTTTGGGCGTGTTCATCGTCATCGCCGCGACGTTTGTCGCAGGATGGCTGTCGAACAGAGGAAAGAATGCGTAAGGGGTCGTCTGAAAACGTCTAAATCAGGTTTTCAGACGACCTGAGAAGGTACGCGAGTATCTTGTTTTAATGTGGTTTTAAAAATATCAGGAGATTTTCGATGAAATATATGATTGCCCTGTTGCTTGCCGCTAGCCCCGTTTTGGCATCGGCTGCGCCCAATAACGACAAAGCTGCCGTCCAAGCAGCTATTGCCCAGTATTACAACCGACCGCTTGCGGCGCACAACTGTCAGCTTACTGAGCCGCCGAAAGACAGTGAGACAGCATCTGACAATATTATGTATTGTATGAAACCCGTTGCCGACCATAGCGTAACGCGCAACGGTAAAGCCACGCGCTATGTGTTGTACACGGGTTTTGCCTACGATATGAAGCTCAAAGTCAAACGGGACGCGCATGCTTCTTCGGGTCTGGCGGAATTGTTTGTTTTGGAAAAAACAGACGGAAAGTGGGCAATCAAACAACATGGAAGCGATGAAATCGGCGCATGGGGGGATGTGCCGGAGAATAAGGATTGGCGGTTTGTCCAAATGGGTGAGCAAAACTGGGGCTACACTGTCGAATCAGGCTATACGGGTCAGGGCGAAACGACGACCGGAGAAAATTTCCTGTTTACTGATAACAGCAACCGTGTCCGTAACAGCTTCATTAGCAACGGTAGAGATAATGGCGCACATTATGGCAATTGTGATGAATACAAAGGGCGGGAAAAACGCGATTGTGAAAACAGCTATGCCAGCATCGATGCGAAAATTACCTTGGACAAAAGCCGTCCTTCAGTCTCAGGCGTTTGGGCATTAAGCGCAACGGTGCAGGGGGTGGATGGCAAAAAACGTTATAAAAATCAGAAATATGCGATTCCTTACAACGGCAAGACACACGTTGCGCCGAAAAGCTATCCGCTCAATATTAAATATTGAGGCCGTTTGATTTTTTAACGAACCGCCGAACCCTGTCTCAAAAACAAAATCCCCATGAAACATACGCACAAACTTTGGATAGCCCTCATCCTCACCGGCATCGTCGGCGGCATGGTCGGCATTGCTTTGACGGAGCTTATGCACTTTATCCAGCACACGGCTTACGGTTACGGCACGGGCGGCGGGCATGTTTCCTTTCGGGAGGGCGTGGTTCAAACGTCGTCTGAACGCCGCATCCTCGTATTGATTTTGTGCGGCGTCGCGGTAGGGTTCGGCTGGTGGTCGCTCAAACGTTTCGGCAGACCGCAAATCGAAATCAAGGCAGCCTTGAAGCAGCCCTTGCAGGGGCTGCCGTTTTTGACCACCGTTTCCCATGCGCTGCTGCAAATCATCACCGTCGGACTCGGTTCCCCGCTCGGACGCGAAGTCGCCCCGCGTGAAATGACCGCCGCGTTTGCATCCGTCGGCGGCAGGCGTTTGGGTTTGGACGAAGATGAAATGCGCCTGCTGCTCGCCTGTGCATCGGGTGCGGGTTTGGCGGCGGTCTATAACGTCCCGCTCGCCTCCACACTTTTCATCCTCGAAGCCATGTTGGGCATTTGGACGCAGCAGGCAGTGGCCGCCGCATTGCTGACTTCCGCCACTGCCACCGCCGTCGCCCGCATCGGCTTGGGCGATGTGCAGCAATACCATCCCGCCCATCTCGATGTGAACATCCCGCTGCTGTGGTTTGCCGCCGCCATCGGCCCCGTTTTGGGCGCAACGGCGGTATGGTTTCAGCGCAGTGCCAAAAAATTTCCCCTCCTCAAGCGCAACGACCCGAAAATCATTCCTTTGGCGATTGCCTTGTTTGCCTTTATCGGCATCGTTTCCGTTTGGTTTCCCGAAATACTGGGCAACGGCAAGGCGGGCAACCAGCTTACGTTCGGCGGCATGACCGACTGGCGGTACAGCTTGGAAATGACCGCCGTCAAATGGTTCGTCGTCCTGCTCGCACTCGCCGCAGGCGCATACGGCGGGCTGATTACCCCGTCCATGATGCTCGGCAGCACCATCGTCTTCGCCGCCGCAGCCGCGTGGAACACCTTCTTCCCCGCCATGTCGTCTGAAAGTGCCGCCGTCATCGGCGCGGCGGCTTTTCTCGGCGTTTCCCTCAAAATGCCCCTAACCGCCATAGTCTTCATCCTCGAACTCACCTACGCCCCCGCCGCTCTGCTGATGCCTTTGTGCATCACGATGGCGGGCGCAGTGGCAACGGCAAGGAAAATGGGGTTTGAATAAGCAGGGCGGGGAAAAGTAGTTGTTTAAAAAGGATATAGTGGATTAACTTTAAATCAGGACAAGGCGACGAAGCCGCAGACAGTACAGATAGTACGGCAAGGCGAGGCAACGCCGTACTGGTTTAAAGTTAATCCACTATAAATGGCGGTAGCTGGCGGGGTGCCATATCGAGAGCAAGGTGAATCGGCTGTAAACGATGGCGGGATCGGAATTGAGAATGTCGCAGCAGAAAAAAAGGTCGTCTGAAAACTTGTTTTCAGACGACCTTTGCTTTGGGGATTATTTACCCGGCTGGGCTTCATAGTGGGGCGAATAAGGGCCGTACATGATGCCGTTCGTCGCGGACGCCGAAAGCAGGCGCGTGCCTGCAACTTGGGCAATATCGAATCCTTTGTCACCGACGGAGCTTGCAATCTGTTGGACGATTGCGCTCAACATTGCGCCGAGCAGGCCTTGTCCGGCAGTATTGTTGTTCTCGGTGCTGGAAGCCGTTGCAGAACCGTGCCACAACTCTTTTCCGGTTTTCGCGTCAACCAGTTTGGCTTCCGCCGTAACCCGGGTATCGCTTTGGATGAGTTGGTAGCTGGTGCCGTATTGGTTGATTTTTATATAGAGTACGGCATCCGCGCCGAAAATCCGATTGAGTTTTTCAAGGCTGACTTGATGGATGTCGTGCGCATTGTCCAGACCGTTTTGCTTGAAGGTTTCGGCCACTGCGGCAACCGGGAACACGTAATAGCCTGATTCTGCCAACGGTTGCGTGGAAGAGGCGAGCATCCCCGCACTTGCCTTGACTTCCGGCGATTCGTTTAAGGGGGGCAATACCAAAATGGAGCGGGGTTTGCTTTCCCTGAATGCGGAATAGTCGAAAGGCTGCGGCGCGGTAGCGGAACAGGCTGACAGTATGATAGCGGTTGCAGAGGCAAAAAGGGCGGTTTTCAGGCTGCTCATTTTCGGGCTCCTTTATTTTTCAACAGGAAGTCCATGAAGGCGGAAGATTCGGGGAACAGGCGTTTTTCGGTTTCGAAGTGTTCCGCTGCCGACTGATCCTGCCCCGCTTCGCTCAACAGCATTCCCAAATGGGCGTGTGTGCCGGGTGCTTCTTTTTTATTTTCGCTCCGGGTTTTCTGGAAATATTTTTCCATTGCGTCGATTTGTTCGCCTAGGGGTTTGCCGTCGCTTTTGAGGCGTTCGTAAACATCGGCATTGTTGTTTCCCCAATAATAAAGGGTCTGCTGAGGGTTGCCGCATGCGGCAAGCAGCAGGCAGAATGCGCCCAGGCAGCCTGTTTTGATGAGTTTGTCCATTTCAGACGACCTTTCAGCGGGCAGGCGTCCAAGCACCGCTTTCGATGCCGGCAACCAAATTATTGACTGCTTCGCGGATGGCCAGGTCCAATACTTTGCCGTTCAGCGTCGCATCGTAGCCCGCAGTGCCGCCAAAGCCGACGACTTCGCGGTTGGACAATGAAAATTCCCCTGCGCCCTGCGCTGAATAAACCACTTCGGAAGTGCGTACATCCACGACGTTCAACGCTACTTTGGCATAGGCGACTTGGGATTTGCCGCGTCCTAAAATCCCGAAAAGCTGATGGTCGCCGACATCCTTGCGGCCAAACTCGGTTACATCGCCGGTAATCACGTAATCCGCACCTTTAAGGGCTTGTGTTTTGCCGCCGATGCCCGCTTCCTGCTTCAGCGCGCTCAATTGTGTACGGCTGAGTACGTTGAAACGGTTAGTCTGTTGCAGGTGGGTCAGTAAAATGGTTTTCGCCTGACTGCCCAAACGGTCTTCACCGTCGGAAAATACGCCGCGCTGGTAAGTGGAGCGGTTGTCGAAGCTACCGATGGAAATAGGCGCGCGCGCACCGTGATAAGGGGTATTGTAGCTGCTGACTTTGACGGCTTCGATGGTTTTGGAAGACTCGGTCGCACAGCCGGCTGCCAAGGCCGCGGTTGCGAAAATGCAGAGGAATTTTCTGTACATATTTGATTACTCCTGGGTAACTCGGAATTTGGACTTTGTAGGGTAGATTATGCAATCCGACCGATTTTGCATTCTATGGCTGTTTGTTAATGTATGCAAGATTTAACTGTATGAAATTTTGAAACTATTTAAAAATGTTAAGTAGTTGGATATGCGAAAGTCGTCTGAAAACTTATGAACACGGTTTTCAGACGACCTTTTTTATCGAAAAATTGTCAACAATTTTTCCAGAAAACTGCTGCTAAAAAGCCGAAACTAGGGGATAATACCGCCCCTGAAAGTGTTTGTTTCCAGTTATAAATCTCTGTTTAAAAGGAATCCCCATGCCTTCCATCAAACGCGCCCTGATCAGCCTGTCCGACAAAAACGGCGCAGTCGAATTTGCCCAAACCCTGCACAAACTCGGTGTCGAAATCCTCTCTACCGGCGGCACGGCGAAGCTGCTTGCCGATGCGGGCGTTCCCGTGATTGAAGTCGCCGACTATACCGGTTTCCCCGAAATGCTCGACGGCCGCGTGAAAACGCTGCATCCGAAAATCCACGGCGGTATTTTGGGGCGGCGCGATTTGGGCGAACACGTCGCCAAGATGGAAGAGCACGGCATCGGCAACATCGACCTCGTGTGCGTCAACCTCTACCCTTTCGCCGCCACCATCGCCAAACCAAACTGCACGCTGGAAGACGCGATTGAAAACATCGACATCGGCGGCCCGACCATGGTGCGCTCCGCCGCGAAAAACTGGAAACACGTCGCCATCGTTACCGACACCGCCGACTTCCCCGCCATCGCCGCCGAAATGGAAGCCAATGGCGGCGCGTTGAGCGACAAAACCCGCTTCAATCTGTCGCGCAAGGCGTTCAGCCACACCGCCCAATACGACGGCATGATTTCCAACTACTTAACCTCGCTTTCAGACGACGTCTTGAGCGGCACGCCCGAAATCGGCGAATTCCCCAGCCAGTTCAACCAAAGCTGGATTAAAGTGCAAGACATGCGCTACGGCGAAAACCCGCACCAGCGCGCTGCGTTCTACCGCGATGTGTACCCCGCCGCAGGCAGCCTCGCCGCCTACAAACAACTGCAAGGCAAAGAATTGTCGTACAACAACATCGCCGATGCCGATGCCGCATGGGAAGCCGTCAAATCCTTCGATGCGCCCGCCTGCGTGATTGTGAAACACGCCAATCCGTGCGGCGTCGCCGTTGCAGCCGATACATTGACCGCCTACAAACTCGCCTACGCCACCGACACCACTAGCGCGTTCGGCGGCATCATCGCCTTCAACCGCGAAGTGGACGGCGAAACCGTCAAACAGATTACCGACAACCAATTTATGGAAGTCTTGATGGCGCCGAAATTTACCGCCGAAGCCCTCGAAATCGCCGCCGCCAAGAAAAACGTGCGCGTATTGGAAGTGCCTCTAGAAGCAGGTGCGAACCGATTCGAACTCAAACGCGTCGGCGGCGGGCTGCTGGTACAAACGCCCGACATCCACCGCCTCAACCGCGCCGATTTGAAAGTCGTCTCCAAACGCCAACCGACCGAGCAGGAATGGAACGATTTGCTGTTCGTCTGGAACGTCGCCAAATACGTCAAATCCAACGCCATCGTATTCGGCAAAGGCGGTCAAACCTACGGCATCGGCGCAGGCCAAATGAGCCGCGTGGACAGCACCCGTATCGCCGCCCGCAAAGCGCAGGACGCAGGCCTAGACTTAAACGGCGCGTGTGCCGCCTCCGACGCATTCTTCCCCTTCCGCGACGGCGTGGACGTCATCGCCGAACAGGGCATCAAAGCCATCATCCACCCCGCAGGCTCGATGCGCGATCAGGAAGTTTTCGACGCAGCGGACGAACACGGCATTGCGATGGTGGTAACGGGTGTTCGCCATTTCAGGCATTGATTCAAGTTTGATTGAAGCAAAGGTCGTCTGAAAAACCGTTTTCAGACGACCTTTTTGCATGGCGAGATAGGAAACGAATATACAAGATGAGCAAAAGGGTATCCCGATTGCCGTCATTAAGATGTAAAGCGGGGATGACGGGAAGGGTACTCTTGAGTTTAGTTTGCCGAATGGACGGATAGACGGGTTGTCCTGTTTATTGGTTCTCCCGTATCCATTTTTCCCAACGCTCGAACAGGGCGGGTTGCAGGGCGGCGATGACGGAGCGTTTGAAGACGTGTTCGCCGCTCCAGAAGTCGTCGCCTTCCAAAGTGGACAGGTTGCCGCCTGCTTCTTCAAAAATCAGCGCGCCGGCGGCGTAGTCCCACAGTTTTTGTCCGCCGTGGACGTAAACGTCGTAGCGTCCGCTGGCGAGGTAGCACCAGTCGAGTGTGCTGCTGCCCATGCTGCGGATGGTGCCGAATGGGGCGAGCGTGCTCATGCGGCTGGTGAGTTTGCCGGAGCGCAGGTATTTGATTTCGACGCCTGCGATGGCTTCGCTGAGTTTTTTGTCGACAGTGCGCAGGGGCAGTGGTGTGCCGTTGAGGTATGCGCCTTTGCCACGTTCGGCGTAGAAGCATTCGCCGCTGACGGGGTTATAGATGATACCGAGTTCGGCGCGGCCGTTTTTGACGAAGGCGACGGAAACGGCGAAATGGGGCAGTCCGTTGACGAAGTTGTTGGTGCCGTCTATGGGGTCGACGACCCACAGCCCGTCGGTATGCGCGTGCAGTTTCCAAAGGGTGGTTTGTTCTTGTACGCTCATTTCTTCGCCGAGCATGGGGCTGTCGATCAACAAGGGCAGGGCGGCGGCGAAGGCGGTTTGGGCGGCAAGGTCGGCTTCGCTGAGCATGGAGCCGTCTTCTTTGCGGTGCGACGGGGTATTCAGGAAGCGCGGCATGACTTCGGTTTGCGCGATGTGCCGGACGACTTTTTGCAATCGGTGTAACACTTTTTGTCCTTGTTTTTGCGGTTGGGGTGCGAAATCGTATAATCGCGTTATTATATCCGTTTTCACTTGAAGAACCATGTCCAGATTTTATCTGCCTGATGCTTTATATGCGGGGCAAGTCGTTGAACTGCCTGATAATGTTGTGCGTCATTTAAATGTTTTGCGCGTGCGCTGCGGGGAGGAGGTCGTTTTGTTTAACGGCAATGGCAAGGCGTATCCCGCGCGCTTGGATGTTTTGGAGAAACGCCGCGCCTGTGCGGAAGTGTTGCGCGAGGAGGAGAAGGACAACGAGTCGCCGCTGAAAATCACGCTGGTGCAGTCGGTATCGAGCGGCGAACGTATGGATTTTACTTTGCAGAAAAGCGTGGAACTGGGCGTAGTCGCGATTCAGCCGGTGATCAGCGAACGCTGCGTCGTGCGCCTGAGCGGCGAGCGGGCGGACAAACGGGTGGCGCGTTGGCAGGAAATTGTGGTGTCTGCCTGCGAACAAAGCGGCAGGAATATCGTGCCGGAGGTGCGCCCGCTGCTACCTTACCGCGAGGCTTTGAAACAGATGTCGTCTGAAACAACCAAGCTGTTGATGAGTTTGAACCGCGCCCAAAGTTTGCGTGCTGTCAAGCCGTTTTCAGACGACCTGATTTTTATGGTGGGGCCGGAAGGCGGCTGGACGGACGAGGAGGAGAGAATGGCGTTTGAGGCGGGATTCCAGTCGGTAACGCTGGGCAAGCGGGTGTTGCGGACGGAAACCGCTTCGCTGGCGGCGATTGCGGCGATGCAGACGCTTTGGGGGGATTTTGTGTAACCGAGGTCGTCTGAAAACGGGATAGGAAACGTAAATCCCTAGATAGTTTGAAAAGTCAGTTTTATTGAAATCATGGGTTTATATTTGTTTTTCAAGCCATTGCCTGCTTTACCTGTTTTGCGTCTTCGCGGCGTTGGGCAATTCATCCGTTTTCGCTTACAATAGCCGATTATCCGAATCAACGCTCAAAGGCCTTCACATGCAATACGCCAAAATTTTAGGTACCGGCAGTTATCTTCCCGCCAACCGCGTCAGCAACGACGATTTGGCGAAAAAAGTCGATACGTCCGACGAGTGGATTACCACCCGTACCGGCATCAAGTTCCGCCATATTGCAGACGAAGGCGAAAAAACCAGCGACCTCGCCGCCGAAGCATCGCGCCGCGCGCTGGTTGCTGCCGGTGTCGCTGCCGATGAAATCGATTTGATTATCGTGGCGACCGCCACCCCCGATATGCAGTTCCCATCCACCGCGACCATCGTTCAACAAAAGCTCGGTATAGAAAACGGCTGTCCCGCATTTGACGTACAAGCGGTCTGCGCGGGCTTTATGTACGCCTTGTCCACCGCCAATGCCTACATCAAAAGCGGTATGGCGAAAAAGGCTTTGGTCATCGGCGCGGAAACGTTCAGCCGCATCGTGGATTGGAACGACCGCACAACCTGCGTTTTGTTCGGTGACGGCGCAGGCGCAGTAGTGTTGGGCACGTCCGACGAAGCGGGCATCATCCACAGCAAACTCAAAGCCGACGGCAACTACCTCGACCTGCTCAACGTACCCGGTCAAATCGCCAACGGACAAGTTTGCGGCTCGCCCTACATTACGATGGATGGGCCGGGTGTGTTCAAATTCGCAGTCAAAATGCTCGCAAAAATTGCCGACGAAGTCATCAGCGAAGCAGGTTATACCCCCGATCAAATCGACTGGCTCGTCCCGCACCAAGCCAATAAACGCATCATTGACTCCACCGCCAAACACTTGGGTCTGGATATGGAAAAAGTCATCCTGACCGTACAGGAACACGGCAACACATCCGCCGCTTCCATCCCGCTCGCGCTCGATGTCGGCATCCAAAATGGTCAAATCAAGCGCGGACAAAACCTACTGCTCGAAGGCATAGGCGGCGGCTTCGCGTGGGGCGCGGTGTTGGTGAAATACTGATTTTTTGTTTGTTTCAAACTTATAGTGGATTAAATTTAAACCAGTACGGCGTTGCCTCGCCTTGCCGTACTATCTGTACTGTCTGCGGTTTCGTCGTCTTGTCCTGATTTAAATTTAATCCACTATAAAAGGTCGTCTGAAACTGCGCCGGTGCGGTTTCAGACGACCTTTTTGATGGATGCGTGTCCGTATAGTGAATTCAAGCAGGGGTTATCCATGTCGTTATTCCCGCGCAGGCGGGAATCCATTTTTGAATTGCAGCAATTTCTTTCCAAACAAAGATTTCTTGAGCTTGCCGATGAATTCCTGCCTGTGCGGGAAGGCAGACGGCAAGTGTCATATCAAAAGAAGATGATCAGCCCTATATCCGCTTAAAACTTAAAATATGAAAGGTCGTCTGAAAACCTGTTGCTTTGGTTTTCAGACGACCTTTCATCATTCAGACCTTATGAAAGTCCAAAAAATGCGCTGTTCGATCAGACACAGATGGAATTTGCCGTATGATTTTCCTGCTTCGTACAGAGTATTTATTTACCGTCCCGTGTACCGCCGAAACCGATATCGAAGGCCGAATTTTTGAGTTTTCCTGCAATCGAGTCGGCATTCGGACCAAAGACGCCCAGTTCGTAATTACCTGCCGGAGCATATTCCGGATTATCAGGATTGCCCGACCTGGCAACATCGACATTGCTTCGTACACCCATGACTTCCTGTCCGTCCAGATTGATTTTTTCGAGCTTGCCCTGTCTCAACATGATGTCTCCAAAATCTAATTGAAGCGAGGAAATTTTTCCATGGCCGGTACGTTCGTCGAAATCTATGGTGTATTCCAAAGAACCGGGACTTGTGCCGTAGCCAATAGTACCTTCTACAGGTTCGGTTCGTTCGTTAAAAGCATCGCCGTGATAAACCACCTTGCCCATTTTAGGCAAGGCTGACTCAAGTGTCGGGGTGCCGCTGATTTGGATATCTGTAACCTCTCCAGTGTAGCCGTTAGCTTTCAGCTTCGTTTGCGTAATGCCTGTAACTGTCGAGTAAGGCAGTTCGTAAATCCGCTTGGCACTTCCATCCGGCATGGTTGCCAACGTCAGCTTCGGCTCTTTGGGAGCGTTGCCTGCTGTCTGGTCTGTTGGCGGTTGGGTTGCAGGCGTTTGCGGTTTGGTGTTGTCTGCTGCTTGGGTTGTAGGTGAATCGCCGCTGCTGCCACCTGATTGATCTGCGGCCGGTGTGGTTGCAGGCGTTTGCGGCTTGGCGTTATTTGCTGCTTGGGTTGAGGGAGAGTCTCCACCGCTGCTGCCACAGGCGGCAAGTGCGACTGCGAGGATAGACAAAGAGAAGGCGCGTGATAGGTATGTCATGATATTTTCCCTAAGCTCGTTTATGGACAATGTAAAGGATAATGTAAAGATTTTCTTCGGGTGCGAAGATGTCCATTCTCTTATGTTTTTTATAATTTTTCAAGAAGTTATTTTGGATTTTGGTCAGTTTTTTGATAGGGGGTTAAGAGGGGAGTTTTTCATTTAATTACATTGAAGCAGGGAAGGGGAAAAGCTTTTTGTATGCGTCAATTTATTTTTCAAATGTCCAATTCAATGCTTGTAGATACTTCCTAGTTCTTTTCACGCAAAAAAGGTCGTCTGAAAACGTGCAGTTGCTTCAAACCGACACCGTTTCAGACGATCTTTTATTCATTATGGTTAAATTCTGCATAAATTATGATAAATCGGTATAATTGGAAAACTGATTATCCAATACATTTTTTCCTTAATATAAAAATAAAATGAACCATAATAAACATTACGGGACAATCGCCCATTGGTTCGGGGAAATGAGCCGCGGCTCCATTATTTGCGACGAATCTTCGCAACGCATCTTTGCCAACCGCCAATCCCTCCACCCCGATTATCAAGAACCTGAAACCGGACACCGTGTCAGCTTTCAAATAGAAACGGAAAACAACCGCGCCGTCGCAAGGGATGTCGAGCGCGTCAATCCAGGTTATAAAAACAATGACAGCGCGGTCATTACACTGACCGACTGGGATTGGTCGAAGAATGGTGGTTATGGAATGGATGTTTCAAACGAAGGGCAGCCGGTCTTTGTGCTGGGACAGTTTCTTGCCGACCAAACCCGTACGCCTCGGGCGGGCGACCGTCTTGAAGGCACGCTCCGCCGTCATCCCAACGGACAATGGCTGTTGGTCAATGCCGTTATCCGCAGTACGCCTGAGTCCGAACCCGAGCCTGAATCGATACACGCTGCGTCCGCCCAAAAAGCGCAAGGTCAAACCGTACACTTTTTCCGTCCGGAACACGGTCCTAAAGTTGAAGTCAAAATCGAGCAGCCGTTGGTTGCCGAAACCCGTTATCCCGCTCCGAAATCCGCCCAAAAGAATCTGTTGCCGCCCAATCAGGTCATGAGCGGTACGATTACTACATGGGATGATGCCAAAGGCTACGGTTTTATCCGTTTCGGTGACGAATCCCAAAATATTTTCTTCCACATCAGCGCGTACCATTACAATACCTGCCGTCCGCAAACAGGGCAGCGCGTCAGTTTCTACTGCAACCGCCCGATAGAAGGCAACCGCCAACAAGCCGTCAAGGTTGTCCGGCTGGGCGACGAAGCATTCCTGTTTGACGAATTGCCACCCGACTACAACAGGCTCAATATCGATATGCAGGCACTCCTGATCAACAGCGTCATCGCCGTCGTTTTCCTGACCGTTGTCGCCGTACTTTCCAATAAACTGTTTTTCATTTACGTCCTTATCAGTATCGCCGCCTTCATCCTCTATCAACAGGACAAGCAGACGGCGATGGAGTCCGCGCGCAAAATCAGACGTAAAAACGAATACCAAAACCGTATCCCAGAAAACAAACTGCACGCATTCAGCCTGCTGGGCGGCTGGCCCGGTGCATTGGTTGCGCGCGCCGCGTTCCGCCACAAAACCAAGAAAGTTCCTTTTGTTCAGATTTTCTGGCTGACAGTGGCAATAAATGTTGCCATTACCTATGCCCTGCTGATACATTACGCCGATAATCCTCTGACGAATTTTCTGAAAAACTAAACTGAAACAAAGGAATATCATGTCTTTTGCATTTTTCTTCCCCGGTCAGGGTTCGCAAAGCCTCAATATGATGGACGGTTTCGCAGGACAATCGGTCGTAAAAAACACCTTCGACGAAGCTTCCGCCGTATTGGGTCAAGATTTGTGGGCGATGATTAACGGTACGGACGCCGACCTCATCGGGCAGACCGTGAATACGCAGCCCATTATGCTGGCTGCCGGTGTTGCCGTTTACCGTGCTTATCTTGAAGCGGGCGGCAAAACGCCTGCCGTCGTTGCCGGCCACAGCCTCGGCGAATACACCGCACTTGTTGCTGCCGGTGCATTGGATTTTGCGGATGCAGTCAAACTCGTCCGCCTGCGCGCCGAACTGATGCAGTCTGCCGTACCGCAAGGCGTAGGTGCGATGGCGGCGATCCTCGGCTTGGAAGATGAGCAGGTTAAAGCCATTTGTGCAGAAGCCGCGCAAGGCGAAGTGGTCGAAGCCGTCAACTTCAATTCGCCCGGACAAGTCGTGATCGCGGGTAATGCCGCCGCCGTCGAGCGCGCCATGAATGCAGCCAAAGAAGCGGGAGCCAAACGTGCGCTGCCGCTGCCTGTATCCGTTCCTTCGCATTGCAGCCTGATGAAGCCTGCTGCGGAAAAACTTGCCGAAGCGCTCAAAACTGTTGAAATCAAACAACCGAAAATCCGCGTCATCCATAATGCCGATGTTGCCGCTTACGACGATGCAGAGAAAATCAAAGACGCACTCGTCCGCCAGCTTTACAGCCCTGTACGCTGGACGGAAACCGTCAACGCACTCGTTGCAGAAGGCATTGCCGAATCCGCCGAATGCGGACCGGGCAAAGTGTTGGCAGGTTTGGCAAAACGCATCAACAAAGAAGCCGTGTGCAGCGCTTTGACCAATTCTGAACAAGTCGCTGCCTTTATCGAAGCGCATTAAACTTGCCGCTTTTTGTGTTTCAGACGACCTTTCTTAATGAAAGGTCGTTTTTTAATGCCTGTCGGTTGTGTTTGGATAGGGAAGGGACTGGCAGCAGGAGGGTGTTTCTTATTCCAATCCACTATCAATTTATTTTGAACATTTAAGGTCGTCTGAAAAAACTTTACAGAAATAAAAATTGTTATTCATTTAAAAACAGCAATTTCGTCGCATCGGTAACTTCATTGCGATATAATCATAGGCTTTACCAATCCGACAGATTAATAAAATATTCAATCTGCATTAATCCGGAACACCGAGCCAATGATAGAAAAACTGACCTTCGGCCTGTTTACCCAAGAAGATTCGCGCAGCTTCATGCGCTTGATGGCTTACATCCGTCCTTATAAAGTCCGCATCATCTTTGCTTTAATTGCTATCTTCGGCGTTGCCGCCACCGAAAGCTACCTCGCCGCCTTCATTGCACCCTTGGTCAACCAAGGCTTCGCCCCGCCTTCCGCGCCGCCCGAACTCAATACAGCAGGCGGCATCGTCGCCACGCTGCAAAATTGGAAAGACCAATTTACCTACCTGATTTGGGGTACGCCCAATAAAGTCTGGGTCGTGCCGGTATTTTTTATCTTTTTAGTCATCATCCGAGGCATCAGCCGCTATGTCAGTACCTATCTCTTGACTTGGGTTTCCGTTATGGCAATCAGCCATCTGCGCCGCGATATGTTTGCCAAGATGCTGCAACTTTCTTCCAAATTCCATCAGGAAACCCCGTCCGGCACAGTTTTAATGAACATGGTGCAAATGGCGGAACAATCCATCAGCAACGCCAGCAATGTATTTATCGTGCTGACCCGCGACACCATGATTGTCATCGGTTTGGTCTGCGTCCTGCTTTATTTGAATTGGCAGCTCAGCTTGGTCGTCGCCCTGATGTTCCCGCTGCTGTCTTTGTTGTCCCGCTATTACCGTAATCGTCTGAAAGACATTATTGCGGGAGCGCAACTCAGTATCGGTACCATGAATAATGTCGTCAACGAAGTCCATCAAGGACACCGCGTGGTCAAACTCTTCGGCGGCCAACGTCAGGCTGCCGAACGCTTCACCGCTGTCAACGACACCATCGTCCGTCTCGGTAAAAAAATCACTCAAGCGACTGCGGCACGTTCCCCGTTCAGCGAACTGATTGCTTCGTTTGCTTTGGCCGTCGTTATCTTTATTGCCCTTTGGCAGAGTCAGCAGGGGCATACCACCATCGGCGAATTTATGGCATTTATCGTTGCCATGTTGCAAATGCTCAGCCCGATCAAAAACTTGGCGAACATCAGCATCCCCATGCAGACTATGTTTATTGCTTCTGATGCCGTTTGCCAATTCCTCGATACCGAGCCTGAAAAAGATAACGGTACAAAAATCCTGACCAATGTCGAAGGTCGTCTGAAATTTGATAACGTCGATGTCCGCTACCACACAGACGGTAAAAAAGCCTTGGACAGCTTTAATCTCGATATCCGCAAAGGCGAACGCGTAGCCCTGGTCGGCCGCTCAGGCAGCGGTAAATCTACTGCCGTCAACCTGCTTCCGCGTTTTGTCGAACCGAGCTCGGGCGCGGTTTATTTGGATGATGTGAATATCGAAGACATCAAACTCGACAACCTGCGCTCCCAGTTCGCCCTTGTTTCGCAAGATGTCTTTTTGTTTGAAGGCACGCTTTGGGAAAACGTCCGTTACAGCCGTCCCGATGCCACTGAAGAAGAAGTATTGGCAGCCCTCAAAGCCGCGAATTTGCAAGATTTGGTTGAAAGCTCGCCGCATGGTTTGAACCAACAGATAGGTGCAAACGGCAACCAACTCTCCGGCGGTCAGCGTCAACGTGTCGCCATTGCCCGCGCCATTCTGAAAGATGCCCCTATCTTACTTTTGGACGAAGCCACCAGCGCGCTGGACAACGAATCCGAACGCCTCGTCCAACAAGCCCTCGAACGCCTGATGGAAAACCGCACCAGCATCATCGTCGCCCACCGCCTGACCACTGTCGAGCAAGCCGACCGCATTATTGTCATGGACGACGGTCATATCGTTGAGCAAGGTTCCCACGATGAATTGATGGCGCAAAACGGCTACTATGCCATGCTGCGCAATATGCCGAAGCAGGCAGTGAATTAATCTTAACGGAACCCACTTTACTCGTTTTCAGATGACCTTAAAGCAAAACTTACTTTAAGTGTCTTCTGCTTTTATGTGAGATATATTTAAACCAATCAAAAGGGATAAAAATGAAACCTTTCATAAGCATAGGTATATTAACTTACAATAATCCAATATCCGAGATAGAAAGATGTTTGGAAAGTATTTTCAGCCAAACATACGGCATAGATAGCATAGAAGTTATCATCCGTAATCAGGGAAATAAAAAATTAGTTGAGCAAATTAAATCTTTAGCCGAAGGAAAAGGTTGGGAGATTAAAGTTTATCATGGGGAAAATATTGGGTTTGGTGCAGGACATAACCAAATTTTTTCTGAAATTTCAAAACAATCTACGGCATATCTTTGCATGAATCCGGATGGATTTTTACATGATGAAGGTCTCGAAAAATTAGTATCTTTCAGTCAAAAAAATGATTGGCACGGTATCGTAGAAGCAATACAAGAACCAATTATGCATCCCAAAACTTTCAACCCTAAAACAGGTTTGACTGATTGGTGTTCCGGTGCGTGTGTGCTTATACCGAACGCTATTTATCGTCAGATAAACGGTTTTGATGATGACTTTTTCCTGTATTGTGAAGATGTAGATTTATCATGGCGCGTCAAAGCCACAGGTTATCAGTGCTACACCTGTGCCGATGCCTTTTTCTTCCATTATGCAATGGACAGACAATCAAGAGAATCTGAAATTTGGCGTGCTGCAACTTTTCTTGCTTATAAATGGCGTTCTGAAAAATTCCAAGAAACAGCAATGAAAATGTGGCTTCAACATGTGGATATGAAAAAAAACGATCTATTGAAGCAGCTAGAGCACCTGTCTCAGCATTCCGTAACAGAAGTATTGAAGGCTAATCCGAATTTTAATAATGGCCTTTATTTTGCACAACCAATGTGGAGTTAAGCCATGAATCAGACCGTTTCTATCGTCATCCGTACTATGCCGGGAAGGGAGCATTTCTTAGATAAATGTCTTTTCATTTTGTCGGGTCAGCAATACCAAGATTTAGAGCCTATTGTCGTTGCGCAATGCAAAACAGATTCGGAATCTGTTGAAAAAATTGATGTGCTTATTGCGAAATGGAAAAAACATTTTCCTAAAATAAGTTTCCTGCACCACATTTCCGATACTGATGCGCGCGCCAAAAGTCTGAATATGGGCATGAAATATGCTTCCGGACGCTATCTTGCCTTTCTGGATGATGATGACAAAGTTTATCCGCATCATTATCAACAAATGGTTCAGGCTTTACAAAAAAGTAAGTTTTCATGGGTATATTGTGAAATTGTCAGAGCAGACTTTAATAAAGATGGTCAGTTAGTATCCCGTTCCTATCCTTTTAGGAGAGGGGACTATTCATTTCATGATCATATTAGGGGAAATTTTATCCCTATCCATGCCTTTGTTGTAGATAGGGAGCGAGCTAAAGATATAGGTTTCGTTAATGAGACTCTATGTAAGAATGAAGATTATGATTTTCTATTGCGGTTGGCATTTAAATATGAACCATTACATATCCCGAATTATAGTGCCGAATATTGCATTCGGTCAGACGGCACTAATACAGTCCTATCGCATGGAACATTAACCCATATAGAAGCGATACAAAAAAGACAAGAATGGGCAGAGGCAGACAGACAACTTTACCAACTAAAAACGGAACAATTCGGATGGTGGATTAAAGAAATTGATACTGCTTCGATTTCCAATCCCTCTTCCAACCATTTAGGCGGTCATGCTTCTGCAAAAGTCTACTTGTTAAAGATTTATCATTCTTACACTTGGAAAATTCTCCGCTTGGGTAAAAAAATCAATTGGCTTTTCAGGAGGCGTCCTAAAAAGAAAAACAGTATTCCGGAGACTGAAAGCTTGGCACGAGCTGAATTACTTAAGATCGTTTTTTCTCCAGCTTGGTTAATCTTAAGTCCTTTGTATTGTGTAGAGCAATTTCTAAAAAAAATACTCAAAAAATAAATTTCCACAAACTCATATTTCTTTTTTTATATTAAGGGATATGAAATGTGTCTTCAGACGACCTTTTTGCCTAAAGGTCGTCTGAAAGCAAAATCTCTTCTGATTAACCGCATCACATCTTAATCATGAATAAAACCATCATCCTAGCCGTTCCCTATATGTACGGGTTGGACAAGTGCATAGAGAAAAACCTGCGCTTCCACGGCTTCAATGTCATCAATCTCTGTTACGACGACAGGGACTCATACTATCCGCACATAGGCTGCCGTATTCTCGGTTTATATCATAAACACATTAAAAAAGACGGCGATTACAAGAAAAAACTGAAATATTCCCGCTACCGCAAGCAGATAGCCGAAAAACTGGCTTCCTTGGAAGGTGGCAAAGCAGACTACGCCCTTTGCATCCGCGCCAATATTTATCCCAAAGAAATCATCGCCGCTATCCGAGAGCACAGCAAGATATGCGTTAACTATCAATATGACGGTATCGACCGTTTTCCCGACATCATCGAATATTTGCCTTATTTCGACTGCTGCTGGGTGTTCAATAAAAACGATGTGGAGAAATACCCCCAACATCATTTTAAAGCAACCACCAATTTCTATTTCGATTTCCCGATTGAAAGAGAGGGGAGGGTGGAAGGTCTTTATTTTTTAGGAGGTTATGAAGAACGAAGAGAACATCAAATCTCCGTTTTTCTCGATGAAGCACGCAGGCTGGGGCTGTCTTTGGATTTCCACATCTACTGCAAAGACGACCGCGCAAGCAAAATTTTCGGCAACGACGGCATTACCTATTTGGACAGACAAAGCATCCTGAGCTTCGAGCAAAACCTGCAAAAGGTCAAAAACTGCCTGGCAATCGTCGATTTTGTCCAATTTGAAAATTACGGCCTGTCTTTCCGCGTATTCGACGCCCTGTGTTTCGACAAAAAACTGATTACCACCAATCAGGCCGTAGCGGAATGCGACTTCTACCATCCCGACAACATCTTCATTTGGAACGGAGAAAGCCTTGACGGATTGGAAGACTTTTTCAGACGACCTTACCATCCCGTTTCCGAAGAAATAAAAAACAAATACGCCTTCGGCAACTGGGTTCGCCGAATCCTCGACATATCAGACAAAGCATAAACAGACACCATGCCGACCGAACAAAAAACGATTATTCTGGGCATGCCCGCCGACAACCAAATCTACCGCGTCATCGAAGCCGCCCTAGAGTATCACGGCTTCAACGTCGTCAGCGTCGTCATGGACAACCTGAATTTCCGTTATCCCTCCCTTTCCTGCCGTCTGAAAATCAAATTCAGGCAACTGGTGCTGCGGGACAAAAACGCCAAAAAAGACTTTAAATCCGCCCAATTGATCCGAGACGTTGAAAACAAACTGGCAGCGTACGGCAGGGCGGATTACACCCTATTTATTCGCGGCGACATCTACTCGCCTGAGTTTCTGGATATGATTAAACGCCATACCCGTCCCGGCAATATGGTCAACTACCAATGGGACGGCATCGACCGTTTCCCCGCCATTTGGGATTGTGCCGACCGGTTTGACCGTATTTACGTTTTTGATCCCGACGATATGCGAAATCCGAAACATCCCTTCCTGCCGACCACCAACTTCTATTTCGACCACGATGTCAACCTGCCCGAAAACCCGCCCAACGATTTCTATTTCATCGGCTGGCATATACCCGAACGCGCCCCGATTATTTCCGCGTTCGGCAAAGCGGCTGAAACGATGGGCTGGAAGCTCGACTTCAATATCGGCTGTTTGAATACCAATGTAAAAAACCTCCGCCGTTTTTATCCTACGGAAAACATCAAAGTCTTCATCGGCATTAGAAGTTTCGCCGACAACATCGAAGCCGCCAAGCAGGCCAAAATCCTGATAGATTTCAAAACACCCGTTCACAACGGCCTCTCGTTCCGCCCCTTCGAAGCCCTCGGTTACCGCAAAAAACTGATTACCACCAACGCCGAAATCCAAAAATACGATTTCTACCACCCCGACAACATCTTCGTTTGGGACGGTAAAAGTTTGGGCGGTTTGGCAGAATTTGTCGCCAAACCCTATCGTGAGCTACCCCCCGAAATCTACCAAAAATACAGCTTCGGCAACTGGTTGCGCTATATTCTGGGCATACCGCCCCATCAAAAAATAACCCTGCCCGAATAAACGGAGAGGTCGTCTGAAATTTGCCGATATAGCAGATTGAAATAGGCAATTCCAGCACCGTCATTCCCGCGTAGGCGGGAATCTAGAGATTTGAGATTACGGTAATCTCTAAACATCTCTGAAAGATTAAGATCGGGATTCCCGCCTACGCGGGAATGACAGTACAGAGGTTTCTTATTTCTTATTTTGTTTCAGACGACCTCAAAAATTAGATTCATCACACTATTTATGCTATAAGGTCGTCTGAAATGAACAGACTCCATTCCCAAAACAAGGAAGTAAACATGAGCACACAAGATTTAAGCGGCAAAATCGCATTGGTAACAGGCGCATCGCGCGGTATCGGCGCAGCGATTGCCGACACGCTGGCGGCGGCAGGTGCCAAAGTCATCGGTACGGCGACCAGCGAAAGCGGCGCAGCGGCGATTAGCGAACGTCTGGCGCAATGGGGCGGCGAAGGCCGTGCATTGAATTCCGCCGAACCCGAAACCATCGAAAACCTGATCGCCGACATCGAAAAAGAGTTCGGCAAGTTGGACATTCTGGTCAACAACGCCGGCATCACCCGTGACAACCTCTTGATGCGTATGAAAGAAGAAGAGTGGGACGACATCATGCAGGTCAACCTCAAATCCGTGTTCCGCGCCTCTAAAGCCGTATTGCGCGGCATGATGAAGCAGCGCGCCGGCCGCATCATCAACATCACATCCGTCGTCGGCGTGATGGGCAATGCCGGTCAGACCAACTATGCCGCGGCAAAAGCGGGCTTGATCGGTTTCTCCAAATCTATGGCGCGCGAAGTCGGCAGCCGCGGCATTACCGTCAACTGCGTCGCCCCAGGCTTTATCGACACCGATATGACCCGCGCGCTGCCTGAAGAAACCCGCAAAACCTTCGAAGCGCAAACTTCGCTGGGCAAATTCGGCGAAGCGCAGGACATCGCGGATGCGGTATTGTTTCTCGCTTCCGACCAAGCGAAATACATCACCGGTCAAACGCTGCACGTCAACGGCGGTATGTTGATGCCTTGATTCGGCTTGGAAAATAAAGAAGGTCGTCTGAAAACGGATTTCAGACGACCTTTTTGTTTGCTTAGTCTGCTTGCAGCAGTTGTTTGTTGAGTTCCGCCTGTATCAGCAGGCCATGGGCGAAGTTGCGGCTGTCGGCGAGGATGAGTTTGCCGCCGTAGCGTTTGGCGATGGCGTCGGCGATGGAGAGTCCGAGTCCGGTGCCTTGCTGTTCCGTGCCGAGTATGCGGTAGAAGGCGTCGGTTACGCGGCTGCGTTCGGCGGCGGGAATGCCGGGACCGTCGTCTTCCACCCAGATGGTGAGGGTGGTCGGGGTCTCGCTGAAACCTATATCGATGCGGCCGCCTGTGGGGGTGTAGCGGATGGCGTTGTCGGTGAAGGTTTTGATGAGGGTGTAGATTTCGGTGTCGTCGGCTCGGATGCGCAGGTCGTTTTCGACGGCGACGCCGATGTCTTGCTGTTTGTTAAGGGCGAGGGGCATGAGTTCTTGCAGCACGCGGCGAAACTGGGCTTGCAGGCTGATGTCGGTCAGGTTGCGTTGGGTTTCGGAGCCTTGGGCGCGGGCGTGGGTCAGGAGCTGCTCGAGCAGGTGGCGGTTGCGCTGTATGCTTTGGAGGATGAGTCCGGTCTGTTCGCGGGCTTCGTCCGATTGGGGCAGCTTGGTGAGCCGTTCTGCCTGAAGGGAGAGGGCGGTCAGGGGGCTGCGCAGTTCGTGGGCGGCATCGGCGATGAAGCGTTGCTGGCGGCGGATGTTTTCGCCTGTGCGTTGCAGCAATTGGTTGATGGCGGTAACGAAGCCTTGTATTTCGCTGGGCACGCCTTCTCCGTCCAGCGGCGAGAGGTCGTCTGAACGGCGTTTGCCGAGTGAGGCGGAAAGGGTTTTGACGGGGCGCATGGCGCGGTAGGTGATCCATACGGTCAGCAGGATCATGAGGGGCAGGGCGATGAGCAGCGGGAGGACGCTTTGGTAGGCGGCGGTGGCTGCGAGGTCGTCGCGGTATTCGGTTTCTTGGAGTACGGCGATTTTGCCTTGCGGGGTTTGGCGGATGTAGGCGCGGTATTCGTCGTCATCATCGTCATCGTCGTCGTCATCAACGCTGCCTTTGATGGTGTGGAATCCTTCGCCGAGTGTGTCGGACAGGGGGACGGTGTCTTCTTGTCCGAAGGTTTGGATGAGGATGTGGTTTTCGCTGCCTATTTGTGTGTAGTCGGTGGTTTTGGGGTTGATATAGGCGGCGGTTTGGCGCAACAGGTCGTCCTGAAGCTCTTCGGCTTCATGGTAGGTTTGGTAATAGGAGAATGCGCCTGCGATGATGGACAAAGGCAGGAACATCAGTATCAGGGCGATGCTGATACGGACTTGCAGGGATTGTTTGAGGGTCTGGATAAAGTGATGCATAGTGTGTTTGGTGAGGCTGTTTTAGGTTTTGTTATAGTGGATTAACTTTAAAGCAGTACGGCGTTGCCTCGCCTTAGCTCAAAGAGAACGATTCTCTAAGGTGCTGAGGCACCAAGTGAATCGGTTCCGTACTATATGTACTGTCTGCGGCTTCGTCGGTCTTGTCCTGATTTAAAGTTAATCCACTATATTGATTATGGCATGGGCGGGCATGGATGCGCGGATTGGGGTTTCAGACGACCTCTTTGGCAACCAGCCAGCCTACGCCGCGTACGTTTTGGATGTGTTCTTTGCCGAGCTTTTTCCGTAGGGCGTGGATGAGGAAATCGACGGCGTTGCTCTCGACTTCTTCGCCCCAGCCGTAGATTTTGTCTTCAAGGTCGCTGCGGGAGAGGATGATGCCGGGGCGCATCATGAGCGCTTGAAGGACGGCAAATTCTTTGTTGCTCAGGAGGACGGGTTTGTTTTCTCCTTTGACTTCGACTTGGTAGGTGGCAGGGTTGAGGGTGAGCGCGCCGTTGGTCAGCAGGGTTTGGCTGTGGCCGCTGTGGCGGCGCAGGACGGCGCGCATACGGGCTTGCAGCTCCGCCATGTCGAAGGGTTTGACGATGTAGTCGTCGGCGCCGCCGTCCAGTCCGTTGAGGCGGCTGTGGAGGTCGTCGCGGGCGGTAACGATGAGGACGGGGGTTTGGCTGCCTTCGTGTCGGATTTGGGTGAGGACGTCCAACCCGTCTTTGCCGGGCAGGCCGAGGTCGAGCAGCAGCAAGTCGTAGTTCTGCGCCTGAAGGGCGGTAGAAACTTGGCTGCCGTTTTTGACCCAGTCGACGGCATAGCCGCTGTCTTTGAGGTTGGCGGCTATGGCTTGGGCAATCATATTGTCGTCTTCTGCAAGCAATACGCGCATGGTGTTCTCCTTAATCAGCGGGAAGGATAGCAGGGGAAAATTAGGAAGGGTTTAGCGGGAGGTCGTCTGAAAGGGGCGGCTGGTTTTCAGACGACCTTTTGTTGCTTTTCCGTACTTGATTGGGTTTCCTTCGGCGTGGGTTCTGCCGGGTATGGTGGACATTTTCTTCTAAAGGAATACTGCGTTTGAATGGTCTGCCGATTTTGCCAAAAGGTCGTCTGAAAACCCCGATTCCGTTTTCAGACGACCTTTTGTCTTTACAGCAACACAATATCGTACTGTTCCTGCGTGTAAGCAGTTTCGACTGCCAGCGAAATCGGTTTGCCGATAAAGTCGATGAGCATCGCCAGCGATTGTGATTCTTCGTCGAGGAAGAGGTCGATGACGTTGGGCGCAGCAAGAATGCGGAAGGACTGCACGTCGTAACGGCGGGCTTCGCGGACGATTTCGCGCTGGATTTCGTAGCAGATGGTCTGCGGCGTTTTCAGACGACCCCTGCCTTGGCAGGAGGGGCAGGGTTCGCAGAGGATTTGGCTGAGGTTTTCGCGCGAGCGTTTGCGGGTCAGCTCGACCAAACCCAAGCTGGTGAAACCGTTGAGGGTAACGCGGGTGCGGTCGAAGGCGAGGGCTTTGGCAAGCTCTTGCAACACGGCTTCGCGGTGCGCTTCCTGCGCCATGTCGATGAAGTCGATGATGATGATGCCGCCAAGGTTGCGCAACCGTAATTCGCGGGCGATGGTGTGGCAGGCTTCGAGGTTGGTGCGGAAGATGGTTTCGTCGAAGTTGCGCGCGCCGACGAAGCCGCCGGTGTTTACGTCTATCGTGGTCATGGCTTCGGTGGACTCGATGATCAGGTAGCTGCCGAAGTTGAGGTTGACGCGCGGTTGCAGGGCGCGGCTGATTTCCTGCTCGACGTTGTGGGTTTCAAATAGCGGGCGTTCGCCTTTGAACAACTCTATCCTGCCCAATGCGCCGTGAACATATTGCTCGGCGAAGCGGGTCATGCGGCGGTGGTTTTCGGTTGAATCGACCAGGATTTTTTGCGTGTCGAGGCTGAACATGTCGCGCAATACGCGCAGGCTCAAAGGCAAATCCTGATAAAGCAGGGTTTCCGGCGGCTGGATTTTTGCTTGTTCTTGAATGTGTTCCCAAACTTTGGTCAGGTAGTGGATGTCGGATAGAAGCTGCTCGTCGGTCGCGTTTTCGGCGTTGGTGCGGATGATATAGCCGTGGCACGCGTCTTCGGGCAGCAGGTTGGTCAGGCGTTCGCGCAGGCTGTGGCGTTCGGCATCGTCTTCGATGCGCTGGGAAATACCGATGTGGTCTTCCTGCGGAAGGTGGACGAGGAAACGCCCGGCCAGCGAGATTTGAGTGGAAAGGCGCGCACCTTTGGTGTTAATCGGGTCTTTGATGACTTGCACCAAAACCGACTGCCCTTCAAACAGCATGTGTTCGATGCGCTGGGTTTCGTCGGGGTTGCGGCGTTGTTCGAGGACATCGACGATGTGCAGAAACGCGGCGCGTTCCAAACCGATGTCGATAAACGCGCTCTGCATTCCGGGCAACACGCGGCGCACCACGCCCAGATAAATATTGCCGACCAGACTATGGCCGCTGTTGCGCTCTATATGCAGCTCGCAGATATTGTTTTCTTCCAACACCGCCACACGTGTTTCCTGCGGCGTAATGTTGACGAGCACGGTTTCGGGAGGACGGACGGCGTCCTTCGGGATGGGGATTCCTGAAAACATGGTTTTAGTTCCTAATTTTTAATAAGAAAAATAGTAGATTAAATTTGAACCAGACTGATGTTGCCCAAACCCGGAAATAATCGGCTGATTGTGTTGCTGTTCTGACTCAAATTTAATCTACCATCCGCTTGCCGTCGGTTTTATTGAAAATAAATGGCAAAAGCGGTTCGGATTGCCGTTTATCATACTTTAAAAACGGCGTTTTGGCACATGGGCGGCAGACAGCCCTTACGCCCCGAAAACAAAGATTCAGGCAAAATAGCCGATTTCAAGTATTGTAAAATAAACCATATGCCCATATAGTGAACCCCATTAGAACTCTGAAAACAATCATGCAAACCGTTACGATGTACACAGGCGCGTTCTGCCCCTACTGCACCATGGCTAAAAAGCTGCTGCATTCGCTGGGCGTCGCCGAAATCAACGAAATCCGCGTCGACCGCAGCCCCGAAGCCTTTGCCGAAATGCAGCAGCTTTCAGGCCAGCGCAGCATACCGCAAATTTTCATCGGCGATACCCACGTCGGCGGCTTCACCGATTTGTACGGCCTGCACCGCGAAGGCAGGCTGGATTCTTTATTAAACCCGTAACTTTAAACCCAACTAGGAAAACAAAATGAGCGAAGAATTGCAACCCGTATTCAGCATCGAACGCCTGTTCGTCAAAGACCTGTCTTTGGAAGTGCCCAATGCCCCCCAAATCTTTTTGGAACAAGGCGAGCCTGAAGTCGATATGCGCGTTTCCACCAACAGCGAGAAGCTGGAAGACGGCTACTACAACGTTGACGTAACCGTTACCGTAACCGCCAAACTCAACGCCGAACGCACCATGTTCCTCAACGAAGTAACCCAAAGCGGCATCTTCCGTCTGGAAAACATCCCTGAAGAAGACGTTCAACTGCTCTTAGGCGTAGCCTGCCCGAACATCCTCTTCCCTTACGCTCGCGAAGCCATTTCCACCAGCGTAACCCGCGCCGGCTTCCCGCCCGTACTGCTCGCTCCGATCAACTTCGAAGCCATGTACCAGCAACAACAAGAAGGCAACGCATAATCCGCGTTCCCTGTTTGTCAAAAGGTCGTCTGAAAAATGTTTCAGACGACCTTTTTTATGATTGTGAAAATGCCCTGCCGAATTTCATCTTGAATGGCATAGACATAAAATCTGTAACGTCATAAAATTCCAAACGTTTATTATTTATCGAATAAAAAGGTTACGATGAAAAAATATATTTTTGGGGTGTATGCTGCTTTGCTCGTGGGTAATGCAATATCTGCCGATTTTACAGGTAGTTGGGGGTATGTTCGTGATATTCCGGATGGTGTTTACGGTAAGTATTTCAATATTAAACAATCACCAAAATATATAATTACGGGTGAATGGCATGAAGGGCGTTCAGACGGTCCCGGTGGCAGCGGTAAGGTAAAGGGGTATGTGAAAAAAGGCGGAAAACTGTATTTGAGTTACTGTTCGGAAGGAGATAATTCTTGGTATACGCCTTGTCCGAAATATGAACAAGACAGGGGCTATTTCGTCAGATGGAATGGTGAGTTAGTTGAATACTATCGTCCATATGGAAAAGGGCAGGTATATAAAAAAGGTGAAATATTCAAGCGGCAGCAAGAAAGTGAACAGACTGAAGGTCAGGAGCAGCCTCAAGAGCGACAATCTTTGAGTCAACAAAAATTACTGAAAGAGCAAGAGTCTTTGCATCGGCAGGAGTTGTTGAAGGAACAAGAACTTTTACGTCAACAGGAATTGTTGAAAGAGCAGGAGTTTTTACGTCAGCAGGAATTATTGAAAGAGCAAGAATCTTTGCGTAAGCAGGAGTTATTGCTGCAACGGAAATCAGGTGGAGAAACTGAGTTGTTAAACGGACAGGAAATATTTAAAGAACAAGGAGGACAGGACGTATTCAAAGAGCAGGAGATGGCAGAAGGTCAGTGGACAGTTGAAAAACAGGAGTTGCCGCAAGGACAAAAAAATATCGAGTAATAGAGATACTCTAAAAAGGTCGTCTGAAAACCTAAATCCAAGTTTTCAGACGACCTTTTTTCTTTGCCGCACACTATTTCACAATATCCGACAGCGGCCAGCGCGGTTTGACGTTGAACGCCCCCGCGGGCTGCCGCTCCTGTAACCTCATTGCGCCGGCGAAGGCAATCATCGCGCCGTTGTCGGTGCAGTATTCCATGGGTGGGAAACAGACTTTGATTTTTTCTTCCACAGGCTTAGGCTTGCCTTTTTCAGACGGCTGTTTGACGCTCAGGTGGGAAAATTCGTCGCGCAGCTTCCAGTTTGCCCCGACGCCGCCCGCGACGACCAAAGTTCTGAAACCGGTATCCAACAAGGCTTTTTTGGCTTTGGCGGCGAGGACGTCGATCACCGCGTCTTGAAACGCGCGGCAGATGTCGTTGCGCGTTTGCTCGGGGATTTCGCCGCCGTTTTCGGCACGGACTTTTTCGACGGCGGTCAGCACGGCGGTTTTCAAACCGGAGAAGCTCATCTGCAAATCGTGCGAATGGAGCATGGGGCGCGGGAACGAGAAGGCATCGGGGTTGCCCTGCTTTGCGAGTTCGGACAGCTTTGCGCCGCCGGGGTAGGGCAGCCCTAAGAGTTTGGCGGTTTTGTCGAACGCCTCGCCCGCCGCGTCGTCGACGCTTTCGCCCAGCAGCGTGTAATCGCCGATGCCGCGCACCGCCATAAACTGCGTATGTCCGCCCGAAACCAGCAGGGCGACGAACGGAAATTCGGGTTTGTCGTCCGCCAAAAGCGGGGAGAGCAAATGACCTTCGAGATGGTGGACGGGAATGACGGGTTTGTTCAAGGCAAACGCCAAGGCGTTGGCATAGCCCGAACCCGCCAGAAGCGCGCCGCCCAAACCCGGCCCTTGGGTGTAGGCGACGGCATCAATGTCGTCATAGGAAACGCCCGCTTCCTGCAAACAGCCCTGCGTCAGCGGGACGACGCGGCGGATGTGGTCGCGGCTGGCAAGTTCGGGGACAACGCCGCCGTATTCAGCGTGCATCGCCATTTGGGTGTGAAGATGGTGCGCCAACAGGCCGCGTTCGGTGTCATACAGCGCAACGCCTGTTTCATCGCAGGATGATTCGATTCCGAGTACCAACATGGTTTGAGGTCGTCTGAAAATAAGGATGCGGTATTTTAACGGATTTCAGGTGGGCTTGGCTTGCTTGCGGTTAGGGAATATGCAGTGGTAGAGGCTATATCATATATATATGATACGGAGTTGGGTTTGCTATCCGGTTATACCGAGCATTTTTATTGTCTGAGCTTTTGTTGTTTAAATTTAATTGTATTAGGTATATGGGTTATACGTTGAGTCGAAGGGTTGTCGGCCATTTTGATTTTTGAATTTAATTAAGAGAAATATTGTTGCTTATATTTTTATATTTTATGATTTTTAATGCTTTAAAATACAAAAAAAATATTTTTTTGAAATAAAATTGCTGAATAATTGGAAAAAGTCTTGTTTAAAACAGGTAAAGAAGGTAATCTATGCCTCAATTTATCTGAATTTGAAAGCAATAACAATGACCCAACAATACCCTACCGACGATATTAAGATTAGAGAAGTCAAAGAGCTGCTGCCGCCGATTGCCCATTTGTACGAACTGTCGATTTCCGAGGAAGCGGCGGGGCTGGTACACCGCACGCGGCATGAAATCGCCGATTTGGTTCACGGCAAGGACAACCGCCTGCTGGTGATTATCGGTCCGTGTTCCATCCACGACCCCAAAGCCGCGTTGGAATACGCCGAGCGTTTGCTGGTGTTGCGCAAGAAATATGAAAAAGAATTGTTGATTGTGATGCGCGTGTATTTTGAAAAACCGCGCACGACGGTGGGTTGGAAAGGTCTGATTAACGACCCGCACTTGGACGGTACGTTCGACATCAACTATGGTCTGCGTCAGGCACGCAGCTTGCTGCTGACGCTGAACAATATGGGCATGCCCGCTTCGACGGAGTTCCTCGACATGATTACGCCGCAATATTACGCGGACTTGATTTCTTGGGGCGCGATTGGCGCACGGACGACGGAAAGTCAGGTACACCGCGAACTCGCCAGCGGCTTGTCTTGTCCGGTCGGTTTCAAAAACGGTACGGACGGCAATCTGAAAATCGCCATTGACGCGATTGGTGCGGCAAGTCATCCGCATCACTTCCTGTCTGTAACCAAAGCAGGGCATTCCGCCATTGTACATACCAGCGGCAATCCTGACTGCCACGTTATCCTGCGCGGCGGTAAAGAGCCAAATTACAGTAGCGAACACGTCAAATCGGCGGCGGAGCAATTAATAAAAGCAGGTTTGCCGCCCAGATTGATGGTCGATTTCAGCCACGCGAACAGCCGTAAAGATTACAGACGGCAGATGGAAGTTGCCCAAGATGTTGCCGCGCAACTGGAAAACGGCGAAGACAACATTATGGGCGTGATGGTGGAAAGCCATTTGGTCGAAGGCAGACAGGACAAGCCCGAAGTTTACGGGCAAAGCATTACCGATGCCTGTATCGGCTGGGACACTACCGAAGAAATGCTCGCGCTTTTGGCTGCGGCAAACCGTAAGCGGGTTGCGCCTTAAGCCGGTTTGAACGGCAAAAAAGAGGTCGTCTGAAAAGGCTGTGTGTGAACAAAAACAGACGGTTTCAGACGACCTTTTGTTTTTGTTTTGTATAAATTGTTTATTTACAATGGTTTCAGGGTGGCCTCCGGGTAAATTATCGTAGTTTAAACAGTCTTTACTTATCAGAAGACATATTAATGAAACCTTGTGAGATACTGCCTGCGTATTGTTTAACCCACTGATGGAGAATACAATATGAAAAAGGCTTTGACTAAAACCGTTACCTTGATTGCTATCGCTGCTTCTTTGAGCGCATGTGCAGGTATGAACCAAACCCAACGCAATACCGCTACTGGCGCAGTATTGGGTGGTGTAGCAGGTAACCTGATTGGCGGCGATACCGGATCTACTTTGGGGGGCGCAGCATTGGGCGGCGTTATCGGCAGCCAAGTTCATCACGGACATCGCTATCGTTAAGTAGTTCATTAATATCATTATGCAAACCGTTCCGATTGTTTCATTTGTCGGAACGGTTTTTGTTTGATGGAGTGGCCATGAGAAAAGGTCGTCTGAAACGAGGATTATCGTGTTTCAGACGACCTTTTAGTAATAAGAGGGATGGATGACTTATTGGCGGATGACTGCTTTGGCGATTTGATCCGCCATGCGTTTGCTTGCTCCTTGGTGCTTGCCGATAAACTCAAGGGCTTTTTGGGAGAAACGTTCTTTTTCCGATGGATTGGTAAGCCATAATGTGGTTTTTTCATACCATCTTTCAGCAGAACCAACCTGCTCTGCCGCCCCTGCATGGATGGCATCTTGGCATACAGCGGAGAAATTGTAGGTTGAACAGCCGAATAAGGTCGGTATGCCGCAGGAAATCGGTTCGATAACATTCTGACAGCCCGCATCCACAAGACTGCCGCCAACGAAGGCAATATCCGCAGCCAAATAATAGGCAAACAGTTCTCCCATGCTGTCTCCGATCCATATTTGCGTTTCTTTGTCGATAGGAAGGTTATCACTGCGATATTGCACACGGTAGCCCATATCTTCTGCAAGGGAAAAGGTCGTCTGAAAACGCTCGGGGTGTCGAGGGATAATCACCAGCAGTGCATCCCCTTTATAACGTTTCCATGCTTCAAGCAACATTTCAGCTTCGTCCTGACCTTTATAGAAACGGGTGCTGGCACACACGACGACAGGGCGGTTGCCGATCCGTTCTTTAAATGCGGCTGCAAGTGCTTTCATCCATTCGGGAAGCGATACATCGTATTTGGTATTGCCGCAGACATGGACATTGGAGGCACCAATCAAGTGCAGACGTTCTGCATCTTCGGCAGTTTGGGCAAAGCATCCGCTCAGGGTACGCATAGCAGGTTCAACCAAGCCGCGTATTTTCAAATATCCCCGTTGCGATTTTTCAGACAGGCGAGCGTTGGCAAGAAAAAGCGGAATCTGTTGTTTAGCACACATGTGCATCAGATTAGGCCAAATTTCTGTTTCCATCAAAATACCGAAACGAGGGGCATGGTCGTTTAAAAATTGCTCAACCCATTCTGGTTTGTCGTAGGGAATATAGCGGCATTGCGCATTGGGATATAGGGCTTGAGCAGTACACCTTCCGGTCGGTGTCATTTGAGTCAGTAATAAAGGGACATCTGGGAAATAGTTCTGTAATGCTTCGATGAGTGGCTGCGCAGCACGGGTTTCCCCGACAGAAACGGCGTGAATCCAAATCGGATGACGCACGGGCTTGCTCATTTTTTTGCCGAATCTTTCATCCCAGTGTTCCAAATAGGATGTTGATTTTTTAGCTCTCTTTTTTAGATAACGGCGGATAAACAAAGGAGCGATATGCCAAAGTTGATTGTATAACCAACGTATCATAATGATATTCCAAGATGTGATGGGCGTATAAAAAAGGTATCAGGAGGGGATTATAGACGATTCAATCTAAAACAGGACGGGATGAGCAGTCCCAAAGCTAATGAGAATAGCTGAATAGGGAGGCTAGTGATTTTGAAATACTTGATTTTGGGGTTAGTAGGAAATAGGTGTTGTTAGATAAGATTGACGAAATTAGAAAGATCATCATCTATGAGGATAGATGATTTTTGTCTAAATACAACACTTTTTTAACATGTTTCAGTTGTAGAAAGATGCGTGAAAGTTGGGGTATAGAGGTAAGAGATGGGAATTTGTGGATATATATATATGGAAAACATTCTTGTAGATAAAAATAGCCTCTAAAAACTTTATTGGTAAAATTTTAGTTTATTTTAAATTTAAATTGCTTTTTATATAAAAATTAGACATAAAATTGCAGAGTGTTATATATTTTTCTATTTGTTCCAGTTGTTAATATATTTTGAGTTATATATTCATGACAAATAATACGGTTAATAATTAATAATATAGAGAACGTGTTAAGCCATGATAAAAAAAAATAATAAATGAGAAGACAGGTGGTCCAATATAATACAATCATGTATAGATTGATTGGATTGTAAGTCAATCCATTATCTTGATTGTACTTATTTATTTGTTTTAGATGGATTGGATCGGGTACATTTTTTTGTAAGTATTGGATAAGTGGTGTGTATATTAGATAAGCGGCAAATATTTGTCAATCATAATATGCAAAACATATATTATCTTTGGTTCGATCTTTTCGATAACTATCATTATGTGTTTTTATCAGGGAGATAAAATATGAAACACAAAGCACACATGAATCGTTTTACCGCGCTCAATACGGCAATGTCCGTATCGTTTGCCGCTTTCGGTTTGTTTGCAGCATCTGCTGCTTCAGCTGAAAATTACATTAGTATCAGTAGTGATGCTGGTGTTCAACGTCCTAACTACAACAACGATGGCGCTACTGATCGTTTTGGTATGGCTATCGGTGTAAATACAAAGGCAACAGGTCATAGCGGTATCGCTATCGGTACCAGCACCACTTCTGCGGGTGAGTCTGCTACCGCTGTTGGTACTCTATCTAATGCAGACGGTATTGCCGCTACGGCCTTTGGCCAAGGTGCGCAAGCAGTTGGTAATGTAACGACTGCCGCAGGTCAAAAAGCTCGTGCAACTGCCCAAGGCGCAACTGCTTTGGGTACTGGTTCTGTAGCTTCTGCAATGTATTCTACTGCTACAGGCGCAGCATCTTCTGCGTCAGGTCAATCAAGTGTTGCTTATGGCTTGCAGTCTAAAGCTTCTGCTAATTCGGCAGTGGCTATTGGCTCTCGTGCGACAGCTCCTCATGCAGGTTCCGTTGCTTTGGGTGCAGGTTCTACAACTGCTGAAGCAGTAGGCACTAACAGTGCAACTGTAAATGGTGTGTCTTATAGTGGCTTTGCAGGTACCAATCCTCGTTCTACCGTTAGTGTTGGCTATGCGGGTGGCGAGCGCACTGTCACTAATGTTGCTGCTGGACGTATTAATGCAACCAGTACTGATGCTATTAACGGTAGCCAACTGTATCAAGTTGCTGCACGTACTCAAGGTAACTCTACTGCAATCACCAATTTGCAAAATCAAGTTAATGGTATTGGTAACCGCTTGAATGATATGGACAAGGATTTGCGTGCAGGTATTGCTGGTGCGACTGCGATTGCTTTCTTGCAACGTCCGAATGAAGCAGGTAAGAGCATGGTTTCTGCTGCGGTAGGTGGCTATCGCAATGAACAGGCTATTGCCGTGGGTTATGCTCATAACTCAGATAACAACAAATGGTCTGTTAAAACCGGTGTCAGTGTTAATACACGTAAAGACGTAAACTGGGGTGGTAGCGTAGGCTATCAATGGTAAGGCCTGAAGGGGTTTGTCGGTTCAGACGACCCCAGTTAAAGAATGATATCGATATAAAGGAAAAAACATGAAATTATCAATCATTTTGCCAGTTATCGCGGCATTGACTTTGGCCGCTTGTGGTAATTTAAGCAAGGTCAGCAAAGAAGGTACTACTGATAACCCTGTATGGCCTGATCCTGCTAAAACTACCTTCCGTCATGATGGTACTCAGCATGGTACTTGGCCGAATTGGGATAATGTCCGTCAAATCGAAGCAGGTATGAATAAAGACCAAATTTACGAATTGATCGGTCGTCCTCATTTCCAAGAAGGCTTATATGGTGTTCGTGAGTGGGATTATTTGTTCAATTACCGTGAAAATGGTGAGCATAAAACTTGTCAATACAAGATTTTGTTTGACAAAGACAAAAATGCTCAATCATTCTTCTGGTTGCCAGAAGGTTGCGGTCCTAAAAAGCCTGCTTCTGAAGTAGTTCGTGAAGTGATTATTCGTGAAGTGGCTCCTGCTCCTGCTGCACGTATCCGCCAGTAATAGTAATAGTTTGATTTTATGAATTAAAACCGAGTTTTGTTATTTTGCAAAACTCGGTTTTGTTATTTTGCCTTTCTAAATAGTAGTGTAATGGAATTCTGCATGGACAGCGGTTGTTTTATAATAATTCCTTAAAATTTGGTAAGGGACGTTTGTGTCATATTTTTCACAATGAAAAGCAAAGTTGAATAATATTAGAACGTCTTGATATGTTTTAAGCATAATGAATGATAAAATAAGCACACTCTTTGCAAAAAAAGAGAAAATAAGGAACGGATAGCAAACAATGAGTATCGGATTATTACGAGTTTTGGTTCAAAGCCAGACAATCAACAATACCCAGGCAGAGCATTACAATAATATATTGAAAACGGGGCAGGAAATCTTGCCCATGCTTTTTGCGGATAAGATTATCAGCCCAAGGTCTTTGGGCGAGTTGGTTGCGCGAGTTTTTAGTTATCCGCTATTGGATTTGCATTATTATCCACGTAACAATATTGTTATGGATGTCTTAACTGAGGAGCAGATGGTTCAAAATCGCTGCGTTCCGATTTTTCGTCGCGGCCGAAAGGTATATTTGGCGGTTTCAGATCCTACTCAAATCCAAAGTTTTCAAAAAATAGCTTTTGCTTCGGGAGTGACGGTTGATTTGGTTGTCGTCCCGGATGATCAGTTGAGTTCTTTGCTGGAGTGGTTAGGACAGCGTTCTACCACCATTTTAAAAGAAATTAGTGAAGAACAAGAAGCTGTTCAGCCCTCTCAGGCGCTTTATATTGACAACGAAGAGGCTGAAGATGGGCCTATTCCACGCTTTATTCACAAAACTTTATCAGATGCACTAAATGCAGGCGCATCCGATATACATTTCGAATTTTATGAACAAATGGCTCGTGTCCGTTTTCGTGTAGATGGACAGCTAAGGGAAGTGGTTCAACCTCCTGTTGCTGTACGCGGACAGCTGGCTTCACGCATCAAAGTAATGGCGCGTTTGGATATTTCGGAAAAACGCGTACCGCAAGATGGTCGTATTCAGATTGCTTTCCATAAACACGGTCGCCCCATTGATTTTCGTGTAAGTACGTTACCTACGCTTTTTGGCGAAAAAGTGGTAATGCGTATTCTGAATTCTGATGCAGCAACTTTAAATATTGACCAACTGGGATTCGAACCCTTCCAAAAAGAAATGCTGCTTGAGGCCATTCATCGGCCTTATGGCATGGTATTGGTAACAGGTCCGACAGGCTCCGGTAAAACCGTATCACTTTATACTTGCTTGAATATTTTAAATACAGAAGACGTCAATATTTCCACTGCAGAAGACCCGGCCGAGATTAATTTACCCGGCATCAACCAAGTCAACGTCAATGACAAACAAGGTTTGACTTTTGCTGCGGCGTTGAAATCTTTCTTGCGACAAGACCCTGACATTATCATGGTAGGTGAGATTCGGGACTTGGAAACCGCGGATATTGCCATCAAAGCGGCACAAACCGGACATATGGTGTTTTCAACGTTGCATACCAATAACGCGCCTGCGACCCTATCCCGTATGTTGAACATGGGGGTTGCCCCATTCAACATTGCCAGTTCCGTCAGCTTAATTATGGCGCAACGACTATTGCGTCGTCTGTGTTCGAGCTGTAAGCGTGAGGTTGAACGTCCTCCAGTTCCCGCATTAAAAAAAGCAGGATTTACAGATGAAGATTTAGCAAAGGATTGGAAACTCTACCGTCCTGTCGGTTGCGATAGTTGCCGTGGTAAAGGCTTCAAAGGCCGTGTCGGCGTCTATGAAGTGATGCCGATTACCGAGGAAATGCAACGTGTCATTATGAATAATGGTACGGAAGTTGATATTATGAACATGGCCTATAAAGAAGGCATGGTCGATTTACGCCGTGCAGGCTTATTAAAAGTTATGCAAGGTTTGACTTCATTAGAAGAAGTGATTGCTCACACTAACGATTAAACCATTGAATCGAAGAAACACGGGGACTTTTGTTTTCTTCATTCTTAAACATTAAACCAAGGGGTAACAAAATGGCTCAAGCAGAGCAAAAAAGAGGCTTATTCGCTCAAAAAAATAAAGGCAAACGTTTTACGTTTGAAGGTAAAAATACCAATACGGATCAATTAGTCCGAGGCGAAGTAGTCGCCAAAGACGAAGAAGAAGCGCGTAAAAAGCTCCAACGTCGCGGGATACGCCCTTTACGTATCAGTAAAGTAAAGGCAACTAAAAAGCGTCGTATTACTCAGGAAGACATCACTGTCTTTACC
The DNA here is from genome assembly GCF_001814135.1 of Neisseria sp. HMSC067H09. Classification (NCBI taxonomy): domain Bacteria; kingdom Pseudomonadati; phylum Pseudomonadota; class Betaproteobacteria; order Neisseriales; family Neisseriaceae; genus Neisseria; species Neisseria sp. HMSC067H09. The sequence goes on from NZ_KV814946.1 coordinate 142,905, forward strand.
CGTCAACTTGCCACCATGATGAAAGCAGGTCTGCCTTTAATGCAGGCTTTTGAAATTGTCGCACGCGGACACTCCAACCCATCCATGACTGAAATGTTGATGCAAGTCCGTGCAGATGTGGAACAAGGTAGTGCATTGGGTAAATCATTTGCTAAATACCCAAAATATTTCGACCGCTTTTATTGCAATTTGATTGCGGCCGGAGAAACGGGGGGTGTTTTGGAAAGCCTGTTGGATAAACTTGCTGTATATAAAGAAAAAACACAAGCCATTAAGAAAAAAGTAAAAACTGCATTGACGTACCCAATTTCTATTGTGGTTGTTGCGGTTGTACTGATTTTCGTAATGATGCGCTGGGTTTTGCCTGCATTTAAAGAAGTTTACTCAAACATGGGGGCAGAATTACCGGGTATGACACAAACAGTCATGAATATTTCCGATTTTTTTGTGGAGTATGGCTGGATTATGATTATTGCAGTAATTGGCATTGGTTTTGGTGTATATAAACTACATCAGAAATCTCCTGAATTTCAAAAACGTGTAGATGCCATGGTTTTGCGTATGCCTATTTTTGGCTCTATTATTCGTAAAGCAACTATTGCACGTTGGGCTCGTACTACTTCTACCTTATTTGCCGCAGGTGTCCCTTTAGTAGAGGTTTTAGATTCTGTATCAGGTGCTGCTGGCAATATACTCTATGAAGAAGCAACGCAAGACATCCGTGCAAAAGTTACTCAAGGTCTCTCTTTGACTTCAAGTATGCAAAGTACGGATATGTTTCCGAATATGGTTATTCAAATGGCCGCTATTGGTGAAGAATCCGGATCCCTTGATGATATGCTGAATAAGGCTGCTGAATTTTATGAGGAAGAAGTTGATAACTCTGTATCACAACTATCTTCTCTGATGGAGCCGATTATTATGGTGGTTTTGGGCTCCATTATCGGTACAATCCTGGTAGCAATGTATCTGCCGCTGTTTAACCTCGGTAACGTAGTAGGTTGATATGTTGGAATCTTTGGATACATTAGCGCCATTTGCTATTCCATTAGCTGTCATTGTTGGTTTGTTAATCGGAAGTTTCCTTAATGTCGTCATTTACCGCGTTCCTGTCATGATGGAACGCGGTTGGACTCAGTTTGCAAAAGAGCATTTGCAACTTGAATTAACGGAAGAAGAGCAGCAACCGTTCAATTTGATGAAACCAGATTCCCGCTGCCCTAAGTGTCATGCTCCGGTAAAGGCTTGGCAAAATATTCCGATTGTCAGTTATCTGATGCTTGGCGGTAAATGTGGTTCGTGTAAAACGCCCATCAGCATCCGTTATCCCTTAATCGAATTATTGACCGGTATATTGTTTGGCGTAGTGGCGTGGCAATATGGTTGGACGATGGCTGCATTTGGCGGTTTGATATTGACTGCGTTATTGATTGCATTGACCTTTATCGACGCGGATACTCAATATTTACCTGACAGCCTTACCCTGCCGTTGATATGGCTAGGTTTGCTGTTTAATTTGAACGGCACATTCGTGCCATTGAAATTCGCCGTTTTAGGTGCAGTTTTCGGTTACATGAGCTTATGGTTGTTGTGCTTCATTTATAAGCTTTTGACTGGAAAAATCGGTATGGGTAACGGCGATTTTAAATTGCTGGCTGCTCTAGGTGCATGGCTTGGCATCGGCATTTTACCTGTATTGGTTTTTATGGCAGCATTAATCGGTCTGATTGGAGCGATTATCGGACGGGTTGCCAAAGGACAATATTTTGCTTTCGGTCCGAGTTTGGCCATTGCCGGCTGGATTATTTTGGTAGCTAATGAGCCGGTACATCATGCCGTAACTTGGTGGCTGACCAAATCAGGGTTTTAATATGACTTTATGGATAGGTTTGACAGGCGGTATCGGCAGCGGGAAATCTCAAGCAGCAAAAATCTTTTCTGATTTGGGTGTCCCGCACATTGATGCCGACGTCCTGAGTCGAAATCTGACGGCGGATAACGGTATAGCATTACCGGCTATCCGCCGTCTTTTTGGCGACAAGGTTTTTCATACCCAAAACAGTCTGAACCGTGCTGCTTTGAGGGATCTGGTTTTCAGACGACCTCAAGCCAAAAAAGAATTGGAGGAGGTGTTGCTGCCTTTGATTTTAAATGAAATCAAATCGGCAAAAACCCGCTATCCTAACGCAGCATACGGCATCATCGATGTACCTTTGCTGATTGAAAATCCGGAATTTTTAGCGGCTGTCGATAGAGTGTTGGTTATCGACGTTTCTGAAGCAACCCAAATTCTTCGCGTTCAGCAAAGAAGCGGTTTGAATACAGAAGAGATCAAGCGCATTATGAACACTCAGGCCAACCGCAAAACGCGGCTGCTCTATGCAGATGATGTCTTAGAAAATGAAGGGACTTTATCTGAATTGACTAAAAAAATTCAGGACTTGCATAGGTTTTATTTGGGATATTCCGGCAACTCGAAATTTGGTACATCATTGCCCTAACGTGAAATATCTTGAACAAAAGACAAAGCATAAATGATTTGTAAGGAACAAATAATGACTGAAGTAACGATTGTGAAATGTCCGACCTGTCAAACGCCGGTGATATGGAATGAAGAGAGTAAATACCGACCTTTTTGCAGTCAACGCTGCCGATTGATTGATTTAGGCGAATGGGCGCAAGAGAAATATACGGTTGCAGCGGAAGAAGATGATACTTTATCTGATTCAATGGTCGGAGGCTTACAATAAGCTGTATTTAATACGTTTTTGTGAGGCTATGCAGCCCCGCTTTTTTCTCCTTGGTAGGCATTTGCTTGGTAGGATGCCATTATGGTAATGGCTGTCCAAACTTATGTTTCAGACCAATGTCGGGCATTTTTCATGTCTTGTTCGATTTGTACTTTTAATTCGGCGATACTGTCGAATTTTTTTTCGTCGCGTAATTTGTGCAGAAAACGGACGTTCAGGCGTTGTCCATAAATGTTTTCATTGAAATCAAACAAATGGACTTCAAGTTTTTGGGCACGGTTGTTGCTGACAGTGGGGTTGAATCCGAAACTTGCCACGCCGCGTTTTGTGCCGAAAGTGCCGTCTGCTTCAACGACAAATACCCCGCTTAAGGCGTAATGGTGGGGAGGGAGTTGGATGTTGGCGGTGGGAGCGTTGATGGTGCGGCCGAGTTTTTTACCGTGTTTGACTTTGCCGCTTAAAGTGTAATCGTGTCCCAGCAGTTTTTTGGCATAGTCTAATCGACCGTCGGAAAGCGCATTGCGCACAGCAGTACTGCTGGTACGGATGTCTTCTACGATAACAGATGGGGTGCGATCGGTTTGAATATCCGGTTGTGCTGCCAAAAGTTCGAAATCGCCACGGCGACCTGCTCCGAAACGGAAGTCATCTCCAATCAGCAGATAACGCGTATTCAACGTCTTGCGTAAAAGCAGGTTGATAAAGTCTTGGGCATCCATATCAGCAAATGTTTGGTTAAACCGCAGCACCCAAACTGCATCGACACAGCCGGTTTGTTCAAGCAAATTTAGTTTGGTGCGCAAAGGGCTGATACGGTAGGGCTGTTTTTTACCGGTTTGTCGGGCAAAAAATTCTTTGGGTTGTGGTTCGAAGATAACGACGACAACTGGAAGCCCCCGTGCATCGGCTTCTTGCTTGAGTTTTTGGAGAATGTGTTTGTGTCCGAGGTGCACGCCGTCGAAATTACCGATGGTAACGGCACTTCCCTGAGGGAAGTCGGGCATGCGATGCTGACCGAGCCAGATTTTCATGAGTCATTTATGCGGTTCGTAAACGGACGGGTATTGTAAACGTTCTTGGTGTTTATATAAACCACAGGTCGTCTGAATATGTTTTCAGACGACCTGTGTCGTCTTTACCACCAAAACGGCGGACGGTAAAAAGGGTAGCCCCAAGGGTCGTAATAGTTGTAATAATAGCGTGCTTCTTGGAGTTGCTGCTGGGAGATGTGGTTTTGCCATGCCATTTTGTAGCAGGCTTGGAACATGGGGTCGGAAACTTTATCTATATATTTCAAGCGGAAGGATTTTTGCTGTTCTGTCGTTTGAACGGAGCGGTTGTCCGCCAGCTCGAACTGTTTTTGTATCAATCGGGCGGTTTCAGGGTCGCACTGAGCGGCCAAGTGGATTTGCAGGTTTTGTTCTTCCTGTTTCCGAGCCTGTGCGCGTGCGGCGAGTTGCTCCGGCGTGGCAGCGCAGGCAGTCAGGAAGACGAGGGTGGAGAGCGATAAAAAGCGTAATGGGTTCATGATGTTGCCCCTTTAAGGTGATGATAACCAATGTACGCTGACGGCTGGTCGAGTGCAAGGGGTAAATAGGTAAAGGTCGTCTGAAAACGGGTTTCAGACGACCTTTTTGTTTTGCCGCTTGGATGAAAAGGTTGGGTAAACAGTTTAACCTTTATTGAGTATCTGTTTGTTTTCGCCTTCGCGCCGCAGCTCTTTGGGGAGGACGAAGACGATGCTTTCTTCCGCGCCTTCGCCTTCGCGTATGGTTTCGTGTCCCCATTGCTGTATGGTTTGCAGGACTTCTCTGACTAAAACTTCGGGGGCGGACGCGCCGGCGGTTACGCCGACTTTGTGTTTGCCTTCGAACCATTCGCGTTGCAGGTGGCCGGCGTTGTCGACCATATAGGCATCGACGCCGCGTTGGGCGGCGACTTCGCGCAGGCGGTTGCTGTTGGAAGAGTTGGGCGAGCCGACGACGATGACGATGTCGCATTCTTCCGCCAATTCTTTGACGGCGGTTTGGCGGTTGGTCGTGGCGTAGCAGATGTCTTCTTTGTGGGGATTGCGGATGTTGGGGAAACGGGCGTTCAGCGCGGCGATGATGTCTTTGGTTTCATCGACGGACAGGGTGGTTTGGCTGACGTAGGCGAGTTTGTCGGGGTTTTTGACTTGCAGCCCGGCGACGTCTTCAACGGTTTCGACCAGCAGCATCCTGCCGGGCGGAAGCTGTCCCATGGTGCCTTCGACTTCGACATGGCCTTTGTGTCCGATCATGATGATTTCGCAATCTTGCGCGTCGAGGCGGGCGACTTCTTTGTGGACTTTGGTCACGAGCGGGCAGGTGGCATCGAATACGCGGAACCCGCGTTCGGCGGCTTCCTGCTGTACGGCTTTGGACACGCCGTGTGCCGAGTAAATCAGGATGGCGCCTTTGGGTACGTCGGCGAGGTCTTCGATGAATACCGCGCCTTTTTCGCGCAGGTTGTCCACGACGAATTTGTTGTGGACGACTTCGTGGCGGACGTAAACCGGTGCGCCGAATTCTTCCAGCGCGCGCTCGACGATGCTGATGGCGCGGTCAACGCCGGCGCAGAAGCCGCGCGGGTTGGCAAGGATGATGGTTTTTTGGGTCATGTGTATGGTCCGGATTTCAGACGACCTTATGGGTTGTCGGTTGTTGGTTCGTCAGTTGGTTTGGGTTGTTTTTTGTGGAACAGTCCGTCTAAAACCAATAAAACGGCACCGACGCAGATAAAGCTGTCGGCAACGTTAAACGCGGGATAATACCAATCCTTCCAGTAAAACAGTAAGAAATCAACCACATGACCGTGAATCAGTCGGTCGATGACGTTACCGAGCGCGCCGCCGATAATCATGGCTGCGCCGATTTTGCCGGAAAGGCGGAACTCGTCGCGCAGGATGGCGCGGGCGAGATAGGCGCTGATGACGAGTGCCAGCCCTAAGAAAAAGAATTTCTGCCAACCGCCTTGGTCGGCAAGAAAGCTGAACGCCGCGCCGGGGTTGTAGGCAAGGGTCAGGTCGAATAAGGAAGGGATGATATTGAGGCGCTCGCCTTCTTGGAAGTGGGCGAGGATTTCCCATTTGGTCAGTTGGTCAAGCGCGATGCCGACCAAAGCGATCAGCAGGTAGGCGGTTTTTTTGGAAAGGGAGGAAGACATTTGGTTGAAGCTGCCTGAATAAAAACAAAGCGGCTATTTTACCCGAAAGCGCAAAAGCCGTGTTTCAAAAGGTCGTCTGAAAACCTTTTATTACAGGCAAGACGCAGGGTTTTGCAGGGTTATCGCAAAACCGCGTAAACGCTGCGTGCAAAAACACTGTCATACGTAAAACAAGGTTTATTTGCTTGATAGGGTGTTGCCTTGCCGATAACATGGCGGCGTTTTTATATGCCTTCCCCGAAAGGATACAGTATGGCTAAAACAAAATCTTTACTGGCAACCGGCATTTTGGCGCTTTTCTCCGCCACCGCTTTCGCCGCTCCGCTTCCTGCCGAAATTTACCTTCCCGCAGGCGCGCATACGGTTAAAGCCGACCGTCAGGGCAACGGCGAATTCGAATACGAAGCCGAGCTGCCCGCACGCGGCAACCCGATTCCGTCTTTGGCGAAAAAAGTCATCGCCCACGCGCGCAGCAAAGGTTTTCAAGTGGTCGAATCTGAAATCAAACACGACGATGCCGATTTGAAATTCAAACGTGGCAGACAAGAATTGGACGTATCCATCGAAAACAAAGGACACGGCCGCATCGAATACAAAGCTGATTTGGACTTAGACAAACGCTAAATCAAGAAATACCGGAAAGGTCGTCTGAAAAGAGGTTTCAGACGACCTTTTTACATGGCGGCGTTAACAATTGTTTATGGTTTTTACAACATTTGTTTTATCCGTGAAAACCGTTCGGAAGAAAACACAGGTCGTCTGAAACCTCTTTTCAGACGACCTTTGCATAGGATTGGACAAATAGCATTCAATCAACAGGACAGGACGGATTCGTGCCGAAACAGAACAATACCGAATCATGCCGTATCGTTTTATTTGCCACCGAAATATTTTGTTTTACTGTAAAACACGGTAAAATCCGCGCTCAAAACAATATTGAGACAAAACAGTACCGAAGAGAATAAATGGTGTTGTCCGATCTCAAATAAAAAATATTGACGCAATCACTACAATACTACCGTTCACACATTGCAAAGATCATGAAAAAAACACTCTTACTCTTCTCCCTGCTCGCCGTGTCCGCAGCGGAAGCCGCCGACGTGCCGTCCGAGCCTCAAAACCAGCCTGCCCCCGAGTTGCAGGTCAAAACGGCAGAACCTGACCCCGTCGAAGCAGAAGCGGCCAAACCTGCTGCTGAAACGTCGTCTGAAAAAGTCGTCAACGTCGATGCCAAAACCCTGCTCGACAATCCCCAATTGCTTTCCCGCGCCATGTATTCCGCCGTTGTTTCGCGCAACATCGCGGGCATCAAAGTCGTCCTGCCGATTTACGAACAATGGCCGGGACACGATAAAAACATGGCGCTCTACGCACGCGGACTGGTTGCCCAAGACGACGGCAAAATGAAAGAAGCCATCGGGTATTACCGTCAATTTATCGCCGAAAACCCCGATGCCCCCGTCGTCCGCTGGCAGCTTGCCACCGCTTTGTTTGAAGACAAGCAAAACGAAGCCGCCGCCGACCAGTTCGACAAACTCAAAACAGAAGCCAACCTGCCCGAGCCGCTCGTCAAAGGCATCGAATCCTACCGCAAAGCATTGCGCGAGCGCGATTCGTGGAAATTCAACGCCGGCTTGAGCGTTACCCGCGAACAAAACATCAACCAAGCCCCCAGCCGCCGCACATACGGCAACTGGACCTTCCCCGAGCCTATCGACGCTACCGCCATCAACTACCAACTCGGCGCAGAGAAAAAATGGTCGCTGCCCAAAGGCTGGTACGTTACGGCAGGCGCGGACAATTACGGCAAAATTTATCCCGAACAAACCAAGTATAACGACGTAACCACCCGCTTTTCGGTAGGCGCAGGCTACGCCGACCAGCGCAACGACATCGGCTTGACCCCGTTCCACGAACGCCGCTTCTACGGCAACGACCCGTACACCTACTCCAGCGGTGCGCGCCTGCACATCAACCGCTGGTGGCAGCCTAAGCTGCAAACCTTGAGCGCCGTTGAAATGGGTCGTCTGAAAAATACCCGCCGCGCCCGTTCCGACAGCAACAACCGCCTGTTGAGCAATTCCGTCGTCTATTACCGAAACGCCCGCCAATATTGGGTCGGCGGTTTCGACATCTATCAGGAACGCAATAAAGAAGACAAATCGGACAGCTTCGACCGTTACAGCCTCCGTACCGCATGGGGGCAGGAATGGGGCAAAGGGCTGTCCACCATGTTGCGGCTGAGTGCGGCGCAACGCCGTTATCAAACGCCCAGCCTTTTGAGCGGTCAGGAAAACCGCCGCGATAAAGAAGCGGATATTTCGCTCGCCGTGTGGCACCGCGCTTTCCACTTCAAAGGCATCACCCCGCGCCTGACTGTCGCCCACCACAAAACATGGAGCAACGACAAATATAATGAATACGGCAAAACCAGAATGTTTGTCGAGTTCAGTAAAACGTTCTGATTGTGTTTGGTTTGAATAATAAAAGGTCGTCTGAAATTTTTCAGACGACCTTTAGCTTTTTTATTTGAGTAAGGGCATATTGTGTAAATTTTTGAAAGAATAAATCTAAAGTTATATTTCGATAGTTTACATTGCTGCTTGCCTAGCATTTTATTTTCAAAAGGATTTTGAAAATCTGATTCGGCAGACATGGTGGAATAGGGAATTGAATATTGAGAAACAAGGTAGGGCGGTCGGTTATTTTGACTGGTTTAGGGCGGGGTTTTCACTTACAATCAAACAAGGTTTACATATGGCAACACTCCGCCGCTTGATGCCAAGGTTGGTTGCAGACGTTTTTGTTTGATTTCACGGCATTGTGCGGATGTGTTTGTTTAGGCTTTTCGTTCATAAGAAAAACTAAAAAAAACAAGGAAAAACAATGCGCCGCTTACCAATTCTATCTCTCATCCTGCTTCCCGCTGTGTCTCACGCCGCTGATTTTGACGGCGCAACGCTCAGTCTGTTTTGGGGTGCGCCGTTCGCGTTGATTCTTTTGTCTATCGCGTTGGGGCCGCTCTTTTTCGCGCATACCTGGCATCACCATTTCGGCAAGATTACAGCGTTTTGGACGCTGCTGTTTTTGGTTCCGTTCGCCGTTGTGTTCGGTTTCGGGGCGGGTGTGCATACGGTTGCCCATGCGCTGGTTGAGGAATATATCCCGTTTATCCTGCTGCTTTTGGCTTTATACACGATTTCGGGCGGAATTTTGGTTTGGGGTAAGCTCAATGGTACGCCTGCGCTGAATACCGGGCTGCTGGCGGCGGGGACGGTGATGGCTTCCTTTATGGGGACGACCGGTGCGGCAATGCTGATGATTCGTCCGCTGCTTAAGGCAAACCATTACCGCAAGAATAAGGTGCATGTCGTTATATTCTTTATTTTTTTGGTGGCAAATATCGGCGGCGGCCTGACGCCGTTGGGCGATCCTCCGCTGTTTTTGGGTTTCTTGAAGGGCGTGGATTTCATGTGGACGGTGAAACACATGTTGATGCCCGTATTGATCAGTACGGTGGTGCTGTTGCTGGTGTTTTATATTATCGACAGCCGTTATCACGCGCGTGAAGCCAATGTGGAACAGATTCGGCAGGAAGAGGAGGCCGATGAAGATTTGCGTATTGCCGGTAAATGGAATTTTCTGCTGCTGGCGGGCGTGGTCGGTGCGGTTTTGCTGTCCGGCTTGTGGAAGCCTGATCATCCGGGGTTTGAGATTTTAGGCAGCCACTATGCGTTGCAAAACTTGGTGCGCGATGTGATTTTGCTGGTGCTGACCGTTGTTTCGCTGCTGATTACGCCCAAACAGGTCAGGGCGGGCAATGAATTCAATTTCGACCCGATTGCTGAAGTGGGCAAACTGTTTTTGGGTATTTTCATTACGATTTCCCCTGTTTTGGCGATTTTGAAGGCAGGCGAGGCGGGTGCGCTTGGGGCAGTGGTGTCGTTGGTGCATGATGCTTCGGGTAATCCGATTAATACGATGTATTTCTGGATGAGCGGTTTGTTGTCCGCCTTTTTGGATAATGCGCCGACTTATTTGGTGTTCTTCAATATGGCGGGCGGCGATGCTCAGGCGCTGATGACGGGGCATCTGTTCCATTCGCTGTTGGCAGTATCCATGGGTTCGGTATTTATGGGCGCGCTCACTTATATCGGCAATGCGCCGAACTTTATGGTTAAAGCGATTGCCGAGCAGCGCGGCGTGCCGATGCCGACTTTCTTCGGTTATATGATGTGGTCGGTGGGGGTATTGATTCCGCTGTTTATACTGCATACGCTGATTTTCTTCGTTTGGCAGTTGTTCTGATTCCTAAACTTCAAAAGGTCGTCTGAAAACCTGATTCTTATTGATTCGGTTTTCAGACGACCTTTTTACATTCTGCCAGGGATTAATTTGGGGCATCAATATCTTGTAATTTTATTGGAGGGCTGCTTTGCGTGGGATTCGGGGCAGGAAGCTGGAAAAAATCTGCGTAAATCTGACATAAGGCGGGCTGTTCCTGCTAAAATCAAACGTGTTACAGTTTTCATTTAATTGTTGTTTTCCGTAAGTAAGGCTTTACTTTCAGACGACCTTCCCCATGCTTTGCCATTTCAAACGTCGTCTGAAAAGTTGGAACATTTTATTCTGTTTAACTCATCACAAGTAATGCAAATCTATGATTAAAATCAAAAAAGGCCTAGACCTGCCCATCGCGGGCAGACCGGAGCAAGCCGTTTACGACGGTCCGGCCATTACCGAAGTCGCGTTGCTTGGCGAAGAATATGCCGGTATGCGCCCCTCGATGAAAGTCAAGGAAGGCGATGCCGTCAAAAAAGGCCAAGTGCTGTTTGAAGACAAGAAAAATCCGGGCGTGGTGTTTACTGCGCCGGCTTCCGGCAAAATCGCTGCGATTCACCGCGGCGAAAAGCGCGTGCTTCAGTCGGTCGTGATTGCCGTTGAGGGCGATGACGAAATCGAGTTCGAACGCTACGCGCCCGATGCGTTGGCAAACTTAAGCGGCGAAGAAGTGCGCCGCAATCTGATTCAATCCGGTTTGTGGACTGCGCTGCGCACCCGTCCGTTCAGCAAAATCCCCGCCGTCGATGCCGAGCCGTTCGCCATTTTCGTCAATGCGATGGACACCAATCCGCTGGCGGCAGACCCTGTGGTCGTGATCAAAGAAGCCGCCGAGGATTTCAGACGAGGTTTGCTGGTGTTGAGCCGCCTGACCGAACGCAAAATCTATGTTTGTAAAGCAGCCGGTGCGGACGTGCCGTCTGAAAACGCCGCCAATATTGAAACACACGAATTCGGCGGCCCGCATCCCGCTGGTTTGAGCGGTACGCACATTCATTTTATCGAGCCAGTCGGTGCGAACAAAACTGTTTGGACCATCAATTATCAAGACGTGATTGCGATCGGACGTTTGTTCGTAACAGGTCGTCTGAACACCGAGCGCGTGGTTGCTTTGGGCGGCCCGCAAGTCAACAAACCGCGCCTCTTGCGTACCGTTTTGGGTGCGAAGGTGTCTCAACTTACCGCCGGCGAATTGGTTGACGCGGACAACCGCGTGATTTCCGGCTCGGTATTGAACGGCGCGATTGCGCAAGGCTCGCATGATTATTTGGGACGCTACCACAATCAGATTTCCGTTATCGAAGAAGGCCGCAGCAAAGAGCTGTTCGGCTGGGTTGCGCCGCAGCCGGACAAATACTCGATTACGCGTACGACCCTCGGTCATTTCCTGAAAAACAAACTCTTCAAGTTCACAACAGCCGTCAACGGCGGCGACCGCGCCATGGTTCCCATCGGTACTTACGAGCGCGTAATGCCGCTGGACATCCTGCCTACCTTGCTTTTGCGCGATTTAATCGTCGGCGATACCGACAGCGCGCAGGCTTTGGGTTGCTTGGAATTGGACGAAGAAGACCTCGCTTTGTGCAGCTTCGTCTGCCCGGGCAAATACGAATACGGCCCGCTGTTGCGCAAGGTGCTGGAAACCATTGAGAAGGAAGGCTGATTATGGGCTTGAAACATTTTCTGGAAAAAATCGAACCGCACTTCCTGCCGGGCGGCAAACATGAAAAATGGTATGCCCTCTATGAAGCTGCGGCGACGATTTTCTACACATCCGGCGCGGTAACGCGCAAAGCGGCGCACGTCCGCGACGCGCTCGACTCCAAACGCATGATGATTTTGGTGTGGCTGGCTTTGTTCCCCGCCATGTTTTACGGTATGTACAACGTCGGCGCGCAGGCATTCGGTGCGTTAACGCCTGATTTACTGCAACAAAGCATCGCCAATGACTGGCACTACGCCCTTGCCAACGCTTTGGGCATCAATATGTCGTCTGAAGCGGGCGTGTTGGGCAAAATGCTGTTTGGCGCGATTTACTTCCTGCCGATTTACGCAACCGTATTTGTCGTCGGCGGTTTCTGGGAAGTTTTGTTTGCCACCGTACGCAAACACGAAATCAATGAAGGTTTCTTCGTGACTTCGATTCTGTTTGCCTTAATCGTTCCGCCTACGCTGCCGCTGTGGCAGGCTGCCTTGGGTATTACTTTCGGCGTGGTGGTTGCGAAAGAGGTGTTCGGCGGTACGGGTAAAAACTTTATGAACCCTGCGCTGGCAGGCCGTGCTTTCTTGTTCTTCGCTTATCCCGCCAATATTACCGGCGACACCGTTTGGACGGCAGTTGACGGCTATTCTGGCGCAACTGCGTTGGCGCAATGGGCGGCACACGGTTCGGAAGGTCTGAAAAACGCCGTTACCAATCAACCTATTACTTGGATGGATGCGTTTATCGGCAACTTGCCCGGTTCTATCGGCGAAGTATCCACTTTGGCGCTTTTAATCGGCGGCGCGTTTATCGTGTTTGCCCGCATCGCTTCTTGGCGCATCATTGCCGGCGTGATGATCGGTATGATTGCGATGTCTTCTCTGTTTAACGTTATCGGTTCAGACACTAACCCGATGTTCAGCATGCCTTGGTACTGGCATCTGGTCGTCGGCGGCTTCGCCATCGGTATGCTGTTTATGGCGACCGACCCTGTTTCCGCTTCCTTTACCAATGTCGGCAAATGGTGGTACGGCGCGCTAATCGGCGTGATGTGCGTGTTAATCCGCGTGGTCAATCCGGCTTACCCCGAAGGCATGATGTTGGCGATTCTGTTTGCCAACCTGTTTGCCCCGATTTTCGACTATTTCGTCGCACAAGCGAACATCAAACGCAGAAAGGCGCGCAGCAATGGCTAAGAAATTCGATAAAGACAGCTTCAGCGGCACGCTGATTGTGGTGTTGGCAGTCAGCCTGATTTGCTCGGTCATCGTGGCGGGCGCGGTTGTCGGCTTGAAACCGGTGCAGGAAAAACAAAAGGTTCAGGACAAGCAAAGCTACATCCTGAGTGTTGCCGGTTTGCTCGATAAAAATACCGACATCAGCAAAACCTTTGCCGACCGCATCGAGCAACGCGTGGTTGATTTGGCGACCGGCGAATATGTGAAGGACGCGCCGAAAGACTTCAGCGCGCGCGTTGCCTCCAAAGACCCCGCGCAAAGCATCCAAATCAAACCCGAAGACGATTTGGCAGGCATCAAAAGCCGCGCCAAATACACCGAAGTTTATTTGGTAAAAGGCGATGACGGCAAAGTCAGCCAAATCATCCTGCCTATGCACGGCAACGGTTTGTGGTCGGTTATGTACGGCTTCGTCGCCATCCAACCCGACGGCAACACCATCAACGGTATCACTTACTACGACCAAGGTGAAACTCCGGGCTTGGGCGGCGAAATCGGCAATCCGTTGTGGCAACAAAAATTCGTCGGCAAAAAACTCTTTGACGAACAAGGCAAGCTCGCCCTGCATGTTTCCAAAGGCGGAAGCTCGGACAAAGAACATGGCGTAGATGCCCTTTCTGGCGCATCGCTGACTTCCAAAGGCGTACAAGGCTCGTTTGCCTACTGGTTCGGCGAAAACGGCTATATACCCTACCTGAACAAATTGAAATCAGCAGGAGCACAATAATGGCTGATATGAAACGCTTGAAACATTTGATGTTTTCACCCTTTATCGACAACAACCCGATTGCCTTGCAGGTTTTGGGTATTTGTTCGGCGCTGGCGGTTACCACCAAACTTCAGACGGCCATCGTGATGGGTATTTCTGTCAGTTTGGTAACCGGTTTTTCCAGCTTCTTCATCTCGCTGGTTCGCAACTACATCCCCAACAGCATCCGCATTATTGTGCAGATGGCGATTGTCGCGTCGCTGGTTACGCTGGTTGACCAATTGTTGCAGGCCTATGCCTACGAATTGTCCAAACAGCTCTCCGTATTCGTCGGCCTGATTATTACCAACTGTATCGTGATGGGTCGTGCCGAAGCCTTCGCCATGAAAGAGCCGCCGCTGGAAAGCCTGGTGGACGGTATCGGTAACGGCGCAGGTTACGGCATGATGTTGATTATCATCGCAACCATCCGCGAGCTTATCGGTTCTGGCAAACTCTTGGGCTACACCGTTTTCCAAACCGTGCAGGACGGCGGCTGGTATCAAACCAACGGCCTCTTCCTGCTGGCACCGAGCGCGTTCTTCATCATCGGCTTTTTAATTTGGGGTTTGCGTACATGGAAACCCGAACAGGCGGAGGAATAAGACATGGAACATTATTTAAGCCTTTTTGTGAAATCCGTCTTCATTGAAAACATGGCGCTGTCCTTCTTCTTGGGCATGTGTACTTTTCTGGCGGTATCGAAAAAAGTATCCACCGCATTCGGCTTGGGCGTTGCCGTTACCTTCGTACTCGGCCTGTCCGTCCCTGCCAACCAGCTCGTTTACTCGCTGCTCAAAGACGGCGCGATTGTAAAAGGCGTGGATTTGACTTTCCTGAAATTCATCACCTTCATCGGCGTGATTGCGGCTTTGGTGCAGATTTTGGAAATGTTCTTGGACAAATTCGTTCCCGCCCTCTATAACGCGCTGGGCATCTACCTGCCGCTGATTACCGTAAACTGCGCGATTTTTGGTGCTGTTTCGTTTATGGCGCAACGCGAATACAACTTCGGCGAATCCGTCGTGTACGGCTTCGGCGCGGGTTTAGGCTGGATGTTGGCAATTGTCGCTTTGGCGGGCATCACCGAGAAAATGAAATATTCGGACGCACCCAAAGGCCTCAAAGGACTGGGCATCACTTTCATCTCCGCCGGCCTGATGGCGATGGCGTTTATGTCGTTCTCCGGCATCCAGTTATAAGAAAGGATTCGGCATGGAAATTATTTTAGGTATCGTGATGTTTACCGTCATCGTCTTGGCTTTGGCACTGATGATTCTGTTTGCCAAATCCAAGCTGGTGAGCGAGGGCGACATCACCATCAAAGTCAATGATGAAAAAGAGCTGACTATGCCCGCCGGCGGCAAGCTGTTGGGCGCGCTTGCCAGCCAAGGCATCTTCGTTCCCTCTGCCTGCGGTGGCGGCGGTTCGTGCGGACAATGCCGCGTTGTCGTGAAAAGCGGCGGCGGCGACATTCTGCCGACCGAGTTGTCCCACATCAGCAAACGCGAAGCACGCGAAGGCTGCCGTCTGTCTTGTCAGGTCAACGTCAAAACCGACATGGACATCGAAGTGCCGGAAGAAGTGTTCGGCGTGAAAAAATGGGAATGCACCGTCATCTCCAATGACAACAAAGCCACGTTCATTAAAGAACTCAAGCTTGCCATTCCCGAAGGCGAAGAAGTTCCCTTCCGCGCCGGTGGCTACATCCAAATCGAAGCCCCGCCGCACACCGTTGCCTACAAAGACTTCGACATTCCTAAGGAATATCACGAAGACTGGGACAAATACAATCTGTGGCAATACGTTTCCAAAGTGGACGAGCCGATTTTGCGTGCCTACTCCATGGCTTCATACCCTGAAGAAAAAGGCATCATCATGCTGAACGTGCGTATCGCCACGCCGCCTCCGCGCGTACCCGATGCGCCTCCGGGACAAATGTCGTCCTACATCTGGTCGCTCAAACCCGGCGACAAAGTAACCATCTCCGGCCCGTTCGGCGAATTCTTCGCCAAAGACACCGATGCCGAAATGGTATTTATCGGCGGCGGTGCAGGTATGGCGCCGATGCGCTCCCACATTTTTGACCAATTGAAACGTTTGAACTCCAAACGCAAAATCACCTTCTGGTACGGCGCACGCTCCAAACGCGAAATGTTCTATGTTGAAGACTTCGACCAACTCGCAGCAGAATTCCCGAACTTCACATGGCACGTCGCCTTGTCCGATCCGCTGCCGGAAGACAACTGGGACGGCTACACAGGCTTCATCCACAACGTGGTTTACGAAAACCACCTGAAAAACCACGAAGCACCGGAAGACTGCGAATTCTATATGTGCGGCCCGCCAATCATGAACCAGTCCGTCATCAAAATGCTCAAAGACTTGGGCGTGGAAGATGAAAACATCCTCTTGGATGACTTCGGCGGTTAAGTATTCGGCTTCAAAAACAAAAGGAAGAAACTGAGGTTTCTTCCTTTTTTTGTTTAGATAAAGATGAAGGTCGTCTGAAAACTGAACTGGCCCCCAA